>CAZYYK010000065.1:0-10001 GCA_964651135.1 uncultured Gammaproteobacteria bacterium
CCTTTGATTTAATTATTTTGGGCATTGTAATAGTATGTATTTTGGTGGGTATTTTAACTTTTACAGGCAGAAGGGCGACCTCTTCAAAGCAAATTGAAGCAACCGTGCCCGTTGAAATTGATATATTTTTCAGAGGTGTATCTCTAACGTCAGATAATTCACCCTTTAAGGAGGGCGATGAAACCTTTATAACCGTAAGAAATATTCCTTATACCAAACTCAAAATTTCAAAAGTGAGTTTTGAGCGCAAAAAAACCATGATACCTTCAGGCAAAGCATCTTCCGGGTATATTATTACAGAGGATATAAGCACGCCTTTTCAATACGATTTTCTTGTGAAAGTTACGGATGAAGCCAAACTTACAAAAGACGGTGCCGTTGTTGGCGGCAATAAAATTAAAATCGGCCTGCCGGTTACTTTAGAAGGGCTTGATTACCGTCTTAACGGGCTTGTTTCAAATATTACAATTAATAATCCCAAAGAAGAAGTAAAATCCCAAACGCAAAAAACGGTAGAAAATGGAATTTAAGAGCACTTTATTAGATTTTGAAAATAAAGTTCTTGAAGCTTCGCAAAATACAAAATTTGCAAGCTTCTGTGCTGACAGCCTGTTTTTTAAATATATGGACGATTTTATCTTCACTTTTATCGCCCTCACCATTATTTGCTCTGTTTTTGCCGAAACTTCAATTATCGGAATTTTTGCAGTTATAGTAATACTTTTGACTGTGCTAAAAGTTTTCTTCGTGAAGGGCGAAAGGCTTTCAATATCTTCTATGGATATGTGGATTGTGGTTTTTTACATGTTTGTGGTTTTAAGCCTTTTTGCGTCATCCCTTTTTATTTTAAGCCTGAAAGGCTTTTTAAAGATGTTTGTTTATGCGGCGTATTATTTTTCTCTGGCGCACTATTTTCTTAAAAACAAATTCCGGATACTTCCCCTTATAGGGATAATTGCGGCTTTGGTTTCACTGGAAAGTATTATCGGAATTGTGCAAAATTTTTCAAATGTACTTGAAATTTCGGGCTGGCAGGACACTTCAAATTTGGATGTAACAGAAGTTATTTCAAGGTGTTACGGAACGCTTAAACCGTATAACCCGAATTTGCTTGCCGGCTATTTAATTGTTGCAATGCCTTCTCTGATAGCGCTTATAGGCTATGGCGCCCTTAATAAAAACAGAAAACTTGCGTTTTTTTCGCTTCTGTTTTTGCTCCTTTCCATAACAGCCGTTATATACACAGGCTGCCGCGGGGCTTATTTGGCCATTTTTGCCTTAATCGCAACTGTTGTTGCAGGGCTTTTTGCGTATCTTAAACATTATCCCGACGGGTTAATTTTGATTAAAAAAAGGTATAAAGCAATTACGGCAGTGTTTTTTGCGGCATTTTGCGCTTTAATTTTAAGTACTCCTTCCATTTTAAAACGCATAATTTCAATTTTTGCAGCCCGCGAGGATTCTTCAATTTCTTTCCGTTTAAACGTTTATGAAGCTGCCATGCGTATGTTTTTAGATAACCCCATTTTCGGCATTGGCGTGGGCAATCAAAATTTTAGGGAAATTTACGGACTTTATATGAAAACAGGCTTTGACGCTTTGGGGTCTTACAGTGTCTTGCTTGAAATTGCCGTTGAAAGCGGTGTTTTTGCGCTGATTGCTTTTTGTGGATTCTTATATATAGCATTTAAAAAGTGCATAGATATTTTCAGGAATAATTACGAGCTTAAAGATAAAATTTTAGTATTTTCAATTTTCCTTGTTTTAACAGGCTCTATGGTGCATGGCTTTTTTGACACTATCTTCTTCAGACCCCAGCTTCAGGTGCTTTTTTGGCTCAATATTGCAATCTTAAACACTTATTTTTTTAAAAACACCGAGGCACAATAAATTTCTTTTATTGTATAATTAAAGAAATTTGTTACAGGGGATAATATGAATATTTTATTAATGTTAATTTTAGTGAGCATGCTGATAATAGTCCATGAGCTGGGACACTTTTTGGCAGCGCGCATGTTTGGAGTAAGAGTTGAAAGGTTTGCAATAGGCCTGCCCTTTGGCCCGACACTTTTCAGAAAAAAGTTTGGCGACACGGAATTTTTAATCCATGCTTTTTTATTCGGCGGCTATGTAATGTTTCCCGACGACAGGAAAGAGGAAGAAGCCAAAGAACAAGAGGAAAAAGAGGAAATAAAGGAAAAACTTCCGCAAGATTCTCCCCTCAGGTTTAAAAATAAAAAACCGTGGCAAAGGGCGGTAATTATATCCGCAGGGGTTATTTTTAACGTTCTTTTTGCAATATTTTTGGTTATGTTCTGTGCCGTTGTTTATCAAAAATTGCCAAGCCAAAATGCCAATGTTTATATCCAGAGCATTGAAGAAAACGGCTCAAATGCAAGAGCACAGGGGCTTAAAGAGGGTGATAAAATTCTAAACGTTAACGGAATAGGTGTTAATTCCGCATATAAATTCATATTTGTTGTACAAAAAAGCAAATATTACGACAATTACGTTTCAAAAGAGTCGGTTGATATAAATTATAAAAAACTTGTTGAACTTAACGGGGGCAAAACCTCCGGGGTGGCGGGTAGTTTGGTTAAATTGCCCGAAAGAATGCCCGAAAAACAGGCTGAAATATCCGCAGATGTTGCTATGGGGCTTGAAAAATATAAAACCGATGAGATAAAATTAAGCGAAGAAGAAATAAAACTGCGGGATGAAATTGCAAACAAAAAAGAATTTGCGCCCGACAAAGATATTTCTTTCCAAACCCTTGCGCTTGCGCTTTCAGATACCTATAAACCCATTGAAGTTACGGTTTTAAGGGATGATAAAGAAATAAAAATTGAAAATCTGCACACAAACAAAGACGGGCTTTTGGGCTTGAAGCTTGAATCTAAAGAAATTTTTATACCCACAACAACGCCCAAAGCGGTTGTTAGGGCTTCTTTAAATTATTTGTGGGAAAATACCCGTATTATGGTTTACGGGCTCTGGCAGCTTGTAACGGGCAAAATACCCGTCAGCGAAATGCACGGCATTGTTGTAATTACAAAAATAGGTGGCGATATCATTGAACGAAACGGGCTTTTAGACGGACTTTTATTAACCGCCATAATAAGCGTAGATTTAGCCATAATAAACCTTTTACCAATTCCCGCACTTGACGGCGGCCATTTATTTATACTTTTTATGGAAAAACTTCTGGGAAGAAAACTTGATGAAGAAAAAGTTGAAAAAATAAGCAACGCTTGCTTTTTTGCGCTTTTAATTCTGATGGTTTTTATTATATTCAACGACGTTTTTGCGCTTGTGACAAAGAAATTTTAGGCTTGAATTAACCTTGCGCGGCAAGGCTTTCAAACATGCCTCTTGTTGTAATTGACTTTTAAAAACCCGCGTGCTAAAGTATGTGTAATGATAACATTAAAATGCCCTCAAGGAGGTGAAAACATTGCCAGAAGTTAGAGTACGCGAAAACGAAAGTATCGAAAGCGCCCTTAAACGTTTTAAGAAAAAAATCCAAAAAGCAGGAATTTTATCTGAAATTAAACGCAGAGAAACTTACGAAAAGCCTTCTGTTAAAAGAAAACGTAAATCAGAAGTTGCACGCAAAAGACGCGTTTAGGATATATAAAAGGGGGCTTTTCAGTCCCTTTTAAAGATTTACAGATTATTGCGAGGTAAAAAATGGCTAAAGATTGCAGTTTTGATGTTGTATCAGAATTTGACAAACAGGAACTTGTAAACGCGGTTGACCAAACAAAGCGCGATATTATAAGCAGGTTTGACCTGAAAGATTCCAACTCCGATGTCAATTTGGAAGGCGATAAGACAATAACAATAACCACGTCCGATGATATGAAACTAAGAAATATCATGGATATTTTGCAGACAAAAATGGTTAAAAGAAATTTAAACATTAAAATTTTGGATCCTCAAGGTGTTGAAAACGCGCTTGGGGGCAAGGTGAGGCAGGTTGTGAACCTTAAAAAGGGGCTATCGCAGGAACTTGCAAAAAAAATCACAGGCTTTGTTAAAGATTCAAAACTTAAGGTTCAAGCTTCAATTCAAGGCGAACAGGTTAGAATAACAGGCAAAAACAAGGATGATTTGCAAGATGTCATCAAACTTCTTCGTGAAAAAGAAGACAGCCTTGATATTCCGTTACAATTCGTGAATTACAGATAAATTATGGAATTAAACTTTAAAAAAGTTGCGGTTATTTATAACCCTGATATTGAAGGCACCAAAGAATTCGGGCTTGAAATTGCTAAAAAATTCCAAACTCATTTTGTGATGTCTGTGACCGAGCTTTTAGCCCAGCATCACGATATTTCTATGGCAATTGTTGTGGGCGGGGACGGCACGCTTCTTAAATGCGTACGTTTTTGCGCGCCTTTAAATATCCCTGTTTTTGGCTTTAATATGGGGCGTTTAGGGTTTTTGGCACAGGCAAAACCAACAGATTTAGACCTTGTATTTGATAAGATTAAAAATAAGGAATTTAGAATCGAAAAAAGGCTTATGTTAAAAGCGCAGGTGCCGCCTTATACCCTTACAGCGCTTAATGATATAGTTATTAAGGGCGCGGTTTTTTCGCGCACTTCAACGCTCAGCCTTTATATAAATAACAGTCTTGTTTCAAATTATCTGGCGGATGGGCTTATAGTTTCAACTCCCACAGGCTCTACCGCTTACACGCTTTCTGCCGGCGGGCCCGTTATGGCGCCTAATTTAGACAGTTTTGTTATTGTGCCTATATGCCCCCACACATTAAGCGCAAGGCCCTTGGTTGTTCCAAGCAGCGAAAAAATTCAAATCAGAATGTCAGATTGCGACACATTTAAAGTAACGGCAGACGGGCAAAACGCGCTTGAAGTCAGTTGCGAAATTATGATTGAAAAGCACGAAAACAGCGCCAAACTTGTTCTTTTAAACAAGGATGAAAGCGGATTTTATGATATTTTGAGGGAAAAACTGCTTTGGGGGGTTAAACCTTTAAAATGATAAAATCTCTCTATATTAAAAATTTTATATTAATTGATGAACTTTACCTGGAATTTGAACGCGGCGTTAACGTTTTTACGGGCGAAACGGGTGCCGGCAAAACAATTATTTTGCGCGCAATTGATGTGGCATTTGGCGCAAAAGTTTCAAAAGATGTTTTAAAAAACGCTGCAACAAGCGCCTTAATTGAAGTTACGCTTGATAATCAAGGCGAGGAGATTATAATTTCAAGAGAAATCACCCAAACGGGCACAAAGCCGCGCGTTAACGGCGCTTTTGTCAATTTGGATTATGTTCAGGCATTAAGGGAAAATTTAATTGATATTCATTCACAAAATCAAACCTACACTTATATTGCCCCAAAATATCATATAACGCTTCTGGACGCTTATATTTCAAAAGAAATCAAGGGTTATGAAGAAAAACTTGAATTGTATAAAAAGAATTTTCTTGAATATAAAGATGTGAGTGCAAAAATTGAAAAATTGCAGCAAAATAACGAACAAATTTCATCTCAAATCGAATTTTTGAAATTTCAAATTAAAGAAATTGAAGACGCCGACATTCTTGAAAACGAACAAGAAACGCTCAGAGCAGAGCTTGAGGTTTTATCAAATATTCAAAATTTAAAAGAAGCATCTTATTCGGCACAAATTGCCCTAAATGGCGATGATAACAGCATCTGTGAGGCTTTAGGCAAAATTCAATACGTTCTTGCGCGCGCATCATCGTCCGATAAAAAATTAGATGAAATCACACAAAATTTTAATGACACTTATGAAAATTTAAAAACATGCGCGGCGGATTTAAGGACATACAATGAAAATTTGCAGGCTGACCCTCAAAGACTTGATGAAATTAACGAGCGTTTGAGCTTAATTGAAAAATTGAAGCGCAAATACGGCGAAAACCCAAACAGTGCTTGTGAAAAATTTGCGGCGGAACTTGCAGAACTTGAAGGCAGCACAAACAACCTTGAATTTTTACAAAAAAGAAGCGAAGAGCTTTCGGGGCTTTTGAACAGCCTTTCTTCGGAAATTTCCCAAACCCGCTCCGGCATGGCTGAAAAGTTGTCGGACTTAATTGAATGCGAATTGAAAAAGCTTGAACTTGCGCATTCCAAATTTAAGGTGGATTTGCGCCCCGGGGCTTTGTCAAAAGACGGGGTTGATGAAGTTGAATTTTTAATTACAACAAATGTTTCTCAAGGGCTAATGCCTCTTTTAAAGGTTGCTTCGGGCGGGGAGATTTCGCGCGTCATGCTTGCAATTAAAACGGTTTTTGCGCATATTGATAAAATTAAAACAATTATTTTTGATGAAATTGACACAGGCATATCGGGCAAAACATCTCAAACCGTTGCAGCGGCTATGGGTGAACTTGCGCGCAGATGTCAGGTTTTTATGGTTACACATCAGGCAATTATGGCATCTTGCGCCAATGCGCATTTTTGGGTCACAAAAACACAAAATGGCGCAACGCAAATCAGTGTTACAAAGCTTGATAACGAACAAAAGGTAAAAGCCTTGGCACAGTTAGCTTCAGGCGATGTAAACGAAACATCCATGGCCTTTGCGCAAGAGCTTTTAAGCACCAATGCCTAACTTAACCTAAAAATTTATTTTAATTTTCAGCTTTTTTATTGTAAAATGCTTTTATGAACAATTTTTTAGTTGAAATACTGACGCAAGAAATGCCATATGCCTTTATACCGGCTGCAATTGAGCAATTACATGCGAACTTTGAAAAACTTTTAAAAGAAAATTTTATCGCATTTAATGTTGTGGAAGTTTATGCAACCCCAAGGCGTTTAGCCGTTATTATCAAGGGTTTAAGCGATAAGCAGGAAGATGTTGAAAAAGATGTCCGCGGCCCGATTTTAAATATAGCAAAAGATGAGCATGGCAAATTCACCCCTGCCGCCACAGGCTTTGCAAACAAAAACTGTGTGAATACAAGCGCTCTGTATGAAAAAGAAGGCTATATTTGGGCAAAAGTTAAACAAAAGGGCAAAAGTGCAAAAGATATTTTGGCACAAAACACTGCCGATATTTTCTTAAATCTTCAAGGCGCACACTTTATGCGCTGGAAAGATTTTGAAATCAAGTTTTCACGCCCCATTGAAAATATCCTTGCCCTTTTTAATGAAGAAATTCTGCCCGTTGAAATTGTTGATAAAAAGGCAGCAGATACAACGCAAGGGCACAGATACAGCGCAAATAAAAATGTTAAAATCAAAAGCCCGCTCACCTATATTGAGCAGCTAAAAGAGGCTGATGTTATTGTTGAACAGGATAAGAGGCGTGATTTAATTGTTGATGCGGCAACAAAAAAGGCTAAAGAAATTGGCGCTGAAATTAAATTTGACCCCGAACTTTTAGAAGAAGTTACTTATTTAACCGAATTCCCAAAACCTGTTTTATGCACTTTTAAGGAAAAATACCTGTCAATTCCCGATATTGTAAATATTACCGTTATGCAGTCCCACCAAAGGTATTTCCCCCTTTACGGGCGCAACGGCAAACTTTTGAACCGTTTTATCACAATTGCAAATTTTGTGCGCGATGACCAGAAAAGTTTGAAAAATATTCAAGCGGGTAACCAGCGTGTTATAAGCGCAAGGCTTGAAGATGGCGTGTTTTTCTATAATGAAGATACAAAAGAGCCGCTGGCGAAAAAAGTTGAAAATTTGGGCGGTATGACATTCCAAAGAAATTTTGGCACACTTTATGATAAAACCCAAAGGGTTATAACACTTTGCGATATGATTTGCGATGAATTAAGCCTTGAAAAAGAGGATATTTTAAGGTGTGCATTTTTGTGCAAAGCAGATTTATCCACAAAACTTGTTTTTGAATTTACGGAACTTCAGGGCTTTATTGGTGAAGATTATGCGATAAAAAGCGGCGAAAAGCCAAATGTGGCAAAAGGAATATCGGAACATTATTACCCCATTAATGCCAACAGTGAAACAGCTAAAGGCGTTGAGGGGCAAATTGCGGGGATTGCGGATAAAATTGATACAATAAGTGCGGTTTTTTTATCAACGCAGGGCGATAAGAAGAAAAAACGCCCTACGGGCTCAAATGACCCTCTTGGCGTGAGGCGCGCGGTTTTGGGGGTTTTAAGAACAATTTTGGATGCAGATTTAAAAATCAATTTGTCAAATTTAATAAAAAAATCCGCGGCAATTTTATCTGAAAGCTTTAATGTTGACGTTGCGCCTGAAACCACGGGCGAAATTGAAGAATTTTTTGTAAACCGCTTAATTATAATGTTTGAAAAAACCTATCCTCAAAATATTTTAATGGCGGCAGCGGGGGCAAACACTTCGCCTCTGGCGGATTTAGGCGGATATTTTGAAAGAGTCAAAACGCTTGAAGATTTTATTAAAAAAGAAAATTTTGAAAAAATCTTTGAGAGCGCCAATCGCACAATAAGAATTTTGCCAAGCAAAGCGGCATTTAAAGAACCCGACACCGCGCTTTTTCAAACAGAAGAAGAAAAAGAACTTTATAAGACAGCGCAAAAAACGCAAAACCCAAAAGATTTTGAAACTTTATCAAAAAGTGTTGAAAAGTTTTTTGACAAGGTTTTGGTTATGGATAAAGACGAAAAAATCAAGGAAAACCGCATAGCGCTTTTAAATTTTGTGAACGACAGGTTTAAAATACTTTGCGATTTTAGTAAAATAAGTTAGAAGGAAACAGCCATGCAAGCAAGAAGAGCAGCAAGAGAATTATCACTGATACTTTTTTCACAGTTGGAAAAAGATATTGAAAAATACAAAATTGCAGATTTTGAACACATTGTTTTAAAATCCGTAAGGACATTGACAAGCAACGCCAAAGAGGATTTGAGCCTTGCCACAAGCGGACTTATGGAATTTAAAGAGTACATTGATGAATTTGAAAATAATCACGAGGATAACTTAAAACGCCCGCTTGAGGCGCAAAACATCCCTGTTCAAATTCCTATGACAAGCGATATGGCGGGCAAAATTGACACTATGCTGAATGTAAGCGAAAAAGCCGCAGCAGCGCTTGAAATTGCCGAACTCACAACCCTTTCCCAGAAAATTGAAGTGCGCGAATATCTTGAAGATATTGTTAAGGCTTTTCAGCAATACCACGACAAAATTGACCTAATAATTAAAAAATTAGCCTTTGGGTGGGATATAGAAAGGCTTTTCAGGATTGACAAAAATATTTTAAGAATAGCGATAGCAGAAATTATCTACATTAAAAAAGCGCCTAATAAAGTTGTTATAGATGAAGCGCTTGAGCTTGCAAAGCGTTATTCCACGGATGATTCGCCTTCTTTTATAAACGGTATTTTAGCAAAAGTGATTAACTTAGATGTTTAATTTTTTTAAAAAAAAAGATGAAACAGACAAAAATGCCGCAAGCCTGAAAGACATTGTGGCACAAACATCCAAGGTGCTTGTGCAGAGTGTTTTGAATTTTGCAAAAGCGGGTGTTGAACTTGACGAATTTACCCTTGAAGATATTGAAAACACTCTTATAAAGGCAGATTTAGGCGTTGAATTTGCGGCGGAAATTGTTGAAAAAATAAAACAGGAAAAGCCGCAGAATTTAAAAGAATTCTTGAAAAAAGAATTTAAAGAAATTTTAAATAATGCGGGTGCCACCACCTTAAATTACAATCAAAACGCTCTTAATATCTATTTTGTTACAGGCGTTAACGGTGCGGGCAAAACAACGCTTATAGGCAAATTGGCAAATAAATTAAGAGAAAGCGGCAAAAAGGTGCTGATTGCGGCAGGCGACACTTTTCGCGCAGCCGCGGAAGAGCAGCTTGATGTTTGGGCAAAACGCGCGCGTGTGGATATTCTAAGGCGCGATAAGGCGGATAGCGCTTCTGTTGTTTATGAAGCAATCCAAAAAGCCAAAGATGATAATTACGACATAATTTTGGTTGATACGGCGGGGCGCTTGCAAAATAAGCACAATCTGATTGAAGAATTAAAG
>CAZYYK010000066.1:0-3688 GCA_964651135.1 uncultured Gammaproteobacteria bacterium
AGCTTTTCCCCGCCCAAACACACGTTTATGGCTGGCTTCGCTGCACTGAAGCCAAAACTCCCGCCGATATTGAACTTGAAATGTTCACAGAGTCTGATGTTCCAACTGTTTTTTACGCACAGACTTTTTGCGCCAAAAACCAGCTTGCAAAATATTTGGCGGATAAATACGGGGGAATTTATGTGGATGTGGACGGGCTTGCCTCAAATTCCGTGCGCTCAAAAATAGAGGCATTTTTGAAATTAAGATAATTAAAATTCATGTTCTATTGATTTGAAAAAATTGTAGGTTAAAACCGCCAGTTTTTTGTTTTTCGATAATTTTTCGCTCATTTCATTAATCATCTGGTCAGGCTCAATCAAATTTAATCTGTAAAATTCACTGGCTTCAACATCTAACACCGTTGATAGTTTTTGCATGGTATCAAAAGACGGTGCAAATTTACCCGTTTCAATATTACTTAAACTCGGAACTTCAATACCTATAAGCTCTGCAAGCCTCTCTTGCGTAAAACCTTTTTCTTTTCTTATTTTCTGAATTTTTTTGCCTAATTTTTTTTTCAAATCTGTCATAAATTTACCTTTTTTTAAATTCTAACTTTAAACACATTAAAAAATAATAATGTTATTATTTAATTTATATATTGATTTTAAATGTTAAACATGATAAAATTAGATATATACATTAATTAAAATAGGGGGTTATAATGCTCAAACTAAAAAAATGCGGTTTTACCCTTGCGGAAGTTTTAATAACGCTTGCAATAATAGGCGTTGTGGCGGCACTTACAATCCCCACTGTTATGCGTAATATCCGTGATCAACAATTAAAAACGCAATTCAAAAAAGTATATTCAACAATAAATCAAACAATAACAAAAACTTATGCTGATTTAGGCTATCAGGCAGATTGTTACTATACAATCAAAGGCGGGGTCGAACGAAGAAAAGATTGTCAAAACCTGTTTTGGCCACAATTTTTCAAAAATTTAAAAGTTATAAAAGATTGCGCAAATAACGCTTATGCAAACGGCTGCAGCCCCAAATATCGGGGGCGCGAAGCCATATACCAGGAACGACAAACAGCAAAAGAGGGTGAGGAAGGTTACGACCCCGATTATGGTATGAATGCAATAAAAGGCTGCGCTGCCTGGACAAGTGACAATATGAATATCCATGCTCCGGTTTATGTTCTTGCAGACGGTACTATTTTTATTTTTGCTTATTCTACCCTTAGGGATCATGTCCCCGATTTTGCCGTCGATATCAATGGTGCAAAAGCCCCGAACAAGTTTGGTTATGATATTTTTGCATTTCATCTTCAAACATATAATGAAATGAGTACACAAGTTAAATTAACTGAAGGCTACTGCTTCACTGCCGAAAAAGGTGGGCGCACAACAACTGAGATGATAAAAGAAACAATGACAAAATAACGCGTTTTTTGTATAATCCTTATTATGAGCAAATTTTATTTAGACGCAGGCACAACGTGGTCAAAAATATTAGAAGTAACGCAAGGAAATGACAAAAAATACAGCGTTTTGCCATCTTGCGATTTAAAAAATCTTGCGGGCACAACCTTTGAAAAAGCCTGCGGGCACAATTTCCAACACGTGAATAAAAAAGAACACATAAACGAAATAGTAGCACTTTGTTTGGGCGCAAAAGACAAAACAAAGCCAGACGGCATTGTTTTAGATTTAGGCTCACGCGATATAAAATGGGCAAAATATAAAAACAACAAATTCTGCGATATGGACTGGAACGCCTCATGCGGCGCGGCTGTGGGCGCTACGGTTGAAATGCTTTTAAAATTTTATAACGTTAAAGTTGAAGATTTAAAAGCAACAAAAGAAAAATACGCAATCACCTGCGGGGTTTTCGGCTTAGAAAAAATTATGGATGACATTTCAAAAGGACAAAGCGCTGATGTTGCAATTTCAAAGTTTGTGCATGGCATTGCTTACAATGCCTGGAATTTCAGCAAAAATCCCGATTATTTGCACTTATCAGGGGGTTTTTGCGAAAACAAATGTTTTATTGACTGTTTAAAATATTACTGCGATGTTGCCGCTTTAGGGCGTTTTATTTTGGTTGAAGGGCTTTATGAATAAATTGATTGTGTCATATTTGCGTTTATAAACGGTGCTTGAGTTTTTTGTGTTTGTGTAAAAGGATTTTGAACTTGTGCCATTTGCGCAAACGGATTTTGAATTTGCGGCATCGACATTTGATAAATTGAAGGGTCTATTTGCCCGTTTGCAAGCCTTGGCAAATCTTTAAGCTTGTAAACTCCTTGCGGCAGCTGTTCTTGCGCTTGGGGGGTTTGGGAAACCGCATTTTGAGAAACCGCATTTTGAGAAGCGGCACCGGGCGCGCTTTGGGTTTGATCGGGCGTTAAAGTTTCTTGTAATTGAGCTGCCATTTGAACGGTAGCATCATTCACTTTGCCCTGTTCTTGTTCTTGCATAATTTTTTGCGCCACAAGCGTTTGCAGTTCGCCCATTGCTTCTTTATCTTGTGATATTTGCTGTGCTTGCTCTTGATGCTGGTTTTGAGCATTTATTTCACTTTGGTTTTTACCAAATATTTTTGAACAAATTTTTGCACCGATGGTAGAGCAAATGCCGCCCAAAACCATACCGCCTATTGCACCAATAACGGTACCCACGGCGGGCGCTATTGATGTGCCTATTGCCGCCCCCATTTTTGCACCTGCAATAGAACCTAATTTCATACCAACTGAATATGCAACGCCGTCAACAGCAGCATTAACGGCAGATTTACCAACCTGTTTAATACCGGCTTCAAAACCGTTATTTTTAAATGCGGGAATAATTTCCATTAGCTGGAATACGGAGTTGAACACCATCATTGAACCCAAACCCGCGCCTTTAAAGAATTTTGCAACTTTGGGCAATTTTATTGCCTTCCCCACACTTGTTTCAACAACATTTTTGGTTAAAAAAGCGCCTGCTTTATCTAATTTCAATGCGCGCGCTATTCTGCCAGGCTGTTTTATAGCACCAACCGCTTCTTTTGCGGTTTTTGCGGCAGTTACATTTACAAATGCGTCTTTAAAGCCTTTGCCTGTCTTTCTTGCCGTTTTAGCGGATTTCCAAAAAGTGGGGATCTGAAACACAGAAGCAAAAATCAAACCTGTTTTTGCCGACGATTTTATATCGTTAAACAAGCTTGTTTCACCGTTTAAAGGCTGATCTTGCAAATATCTTAAAGCATTACTTGCAAAACTCACGTTATTTACACTATACCCCTGAATTTGACTAACCATTATAACCCTATAAACTTCCTTATAATAATAAAAAAATTTTAGCGCCCCAAATTGCCATGGTTTTGAGGTTTTGTAAATATATGTTAAGCAAGAAAAGCAAAAAAAGCATTTGACGCAAAAGTATGTTCTTGATATGCTAAAGAAACTTGAAGATTGTCGAAGTTCAAAGAAACAAATTTATGCGCTGGGGCTCTTATTAAACGAGCGCAGCGAGGATAAGCGGCTTGTCCGCATTCCTACATGCTGAGCGCATTAGAATAAGTTGAAAATTAAATAATTATGCGCTAGTAGCTCACTATACGAGCGCAGCGAGGATAAGCGGCTTGTCCGCATTCCTACATGCTGAGCGCATTAGAATAAGTTGAAAATTAAATAATTATGCGCTAGTAGCTCA
>CAZYYK010000066.1:3788-9899 GCA_964651135.1 uncultured Gammaproteobacteria bacterium
ATGCTGAGCGCATTAGAATAAGTTGAAAATTAAATAATTATGCGCTAGTAGCTCAGCAGGTAGAGCACTCCCCTTTTAAGGGATAGGTCCCGCGTTCGAATCGCGGCTAGCGTATTTTTGTATTTAAATCTTCAAAAATTAAAGACGCAATAATTCCTGTGGTTTGACAAAATTTTTGTGCTAACATAATATGGGAGAATTTAAGATGAAAAAGATAATTTATTTAATTTTAACAGTTTTTGTAATGTTTAACCTTAACATTTCTTATGCCGCAACAACAAATTGGGATAGCGCCGCAAGTTTGGAGCGCGTAAACACAATAGGGCAGAAGATATTAACTGCAAACAAGCTGCCCGCCCAAATTGTGTTCAACGTGTCGGAAGAAGACCATGTGAACGCTTATGCCACAATTGATAAGAATATTTATGTCTACCGCGGGCTTTTGGAATATGTGCAGGATGATCAGGAATTAGCTGCTGTTTTATCACATGAAATAGGGCATGTTGTAAATGCGCACTGCGCAAGGCAAACAATTTTATCAGCAATTATAGCCGCGCTAAAACCAACAAGCACAAATACAAAAGTGAACGCAGGGCTTGATATAACACAAGAATTGGTTTCACTTAAAATGAGCAGAAATGACGAATACGAAGCTGATATCACAGGGGCGGAGCTTATGTATAAAGCAGGTTATAACCCAAACGCCATGATTTCAATTTTAAATAAAATCTGTGAAAACACAATAGATGTAATATCCACGCACCCCTCAGGGGTTAACCGTCTGGTAAATATTTATGATTATATGTCCTATACAAACCCAAAATCTCTGACAACCCAATATAACAGCAGCTCTTACACAGTTGCAATGCAGGCAATAGATTTAAAAACAAATGTAAGAAAAGCAGACGCAAAAAAGCAGGCAAAATGGGAAAAGAAAATGGAAAAGCTGAAGCAAAAGCGCATTAAAAATGCTCTCAGGGCACAAAGCAACCTTAACGGCTGGGATGCTTCTTACACAATATTGAATATCCTTTCAACAACCCAATCAAAGTAAATTTTGCGGCTTTAGGCACTACTGTTGGCCAGGGTGCGCTATTGCAAAAAGTTTGTTTTTATATTACTCTTATTACAAAAGTGAGGTAAAAATGGTTAATTCGATTGTAGTAGTTGGACGTGCAGGGCAAGATCCCGAAATGAAATATTTTGACAGCGGTAAAGTAAAGACAAGCTTTTCTGTTGCTGTTAACCGCTGGAATTCGCGCACAAAAGAAGAAGCCACGGACTGGTTTAACGTAGAAGTTTGGGATAAGCAGGCTGAAGTTGCCGGCGAATGGGTTAAAAAAGGCAGAATGGTTGGTATAGACGGCAAGTTAATGAGCAGCAAATGGCAAGGCCCGGATGGCGAAACGCACGAAAGATTTTTCATAAGGGCAAGCAACATAAGGTTAATGGGCTCTAAAAAAGACGAGAATTAGGCATGATTAAATCAAGTATAATCGGCATAATTGCAGATGATTTAACAGGTGCAAACGATACGGCTTTACAGTTTTTTACCAAAGGCGCAAGCACGGAAATTCTGTTGGATTATAAAGATTTTCCCGCATGCGGTATGCACACGGATGTTTGGGCGACTTCAACGGAAACGCGCAATATTGAAGCCCGTGAAGCAGGTTCAAGAACCTTTGAAGCATGCCTTGCCTTTAAAAATAACTTGCAAATTGAATACTTTTATAAAAAAATTGATTCAACTTTAAGGGGCAACATCGCTTTTGAAATTTTGGCCGCACTTGAAGCATGCATTTGTAACTGTGCCATTATAGCGCCCGCCTTTATTCAAGAAGGCAGAGTGACAGTGGGGGGATATCAGCTTGTTAAAAGTGTACCCATTGAGCGCACAGAAGCTGCCCGCGACCCGCACTGCCCTATTTATGAATCAAACATTGTGAATATTTTAAAAAAACAGTTGGGCCCTGAAAAACAAAATATTGTTGATTTAATCGATTTTTCAACTGTTTCAAAAGGTGCAGGGCCGATTACAATGAAGCTTAACGAACTTGTAAAAGAAGGCAAAAAGCTTATTGTGATTGATGCTTTATCTGTTGTGGATATGGAACAAATTGCGCTTTCAATGAAAAAAAGTTCTTATAATATTCTGCCCTGCGGTTCTGCCGGTTTGGCGCAAGTTTTGGCAGATGACTGGCTGGAAGGAACAAGGCCGCAGCACATTAAAAAAACTATTCCGTCTTTGCCGAAGTTGGTTTTATCGGGTTCTGCAACGCAAACAAGCAATTTGCAGATTAACAAACTGCGCTATGACGAGGATATTGAAAACACTTATTTTATTAATTTAAAAACACAGGATATTTTAGACGGAGTTAATGAAAGTGTTTTAGAGCGCGTTATTTCAAATTTGGTTAAAAATAATATAGTAACGGTAAGCCTTGAAGATTTATCCAAAGAAATGGAAGATGAAGACAGCAAAACGCGCGATTTATTAATTGATGAAGGTGTCACAAAAGAAGGATTTGCACACAAAATTACGGATTATCTGGCGCAATTAGCCTATGAAGTTAAAGAAAAAAAAGACTTTGTTTTAATCACAATCGGCGGCGAAACTTCTTTTAAGTGCATAAAAAAGCTTGGCTGCGAACATTTGCAGGTGGTTGATGAAATTCTGCCCGCCATTCCCTTGTGTTTAAGTTCAACCGGGCAGTTGGTTGTAACAAAATCGGGAAATTTAGGAAGCTACACCGCCTTAATTGAAATTATGAAGTATTTTAAACACCATGAAGAATAAAATTGCAATAACAACGGGCGACCTTAAAGGAATCGGGGAAGAAGTTGTAAAAAAAGCCCTTCTTCATCTTAATTTGCCCAACGAAAAAGTTATTATAATAGGGAAAAATTTGGGGCTTCAATATGAAACAATTAAAGTTGATGATAAAAATAACGCAGATTTTTGTTATAAATCGCTTGAAATTGCATGTAATTTGGCGCTCAAAGGCGAAATCGGCGCTATTGTAACCTCAAGTGTTTCAAAAGAGGTTTTAAATGAAAGCGGCTACAAATTTAGCGGTCAGACGGAAATTTTAGAGCATTTATTGGGAGGCGGCAAAGCTGAGATGGTTTTTATAGCGCGTGATTTAAGGGTTCTATTGTTAACGCGTCATGTGCCCTTAAAAGATGTGAAGTTAGATAAAAATGAAGTTGTTGAAAAAGTTTTGCGCCTGAACAAATTTTTAATTGAAAAATGCCGCATAAAAGCGCCAAAATTGGCACTTTGTGCCCTTAACCCCCATGCGGGCGAAGGGGGAATTTTGGGGGATGAAGAAATCACAATTTTAAAACCCGCGGTTGATATTTTGCAATCTTATAATGTTGATATCACAAGCCCCACAAGTGCAGATGCGCTTTTTGCAAAAATCGGAAAAAAATACATAAATTGTGAAAAACAGGAATATGACGGCGTTATAGCCTGCTATCATGACCAGGCGCTTTGCCCCATAAAAGCTTTAGCGTTTGATGAGGTTGTAAATACAACAATAGGTTTAAAAGTTATTCGTACATCGCCTTCTCACGGAACAGCTTACGATATAAAAGGCAAAAACATTGCAAACCCGAAAAGCACAATTGAAGCGATAAAAAGTGCTCTAAACTATTGCGTTTAATTTATTTGGGTAATGACGCTTTGTCCAAATAGCTTTTATAAAATGAAGTGTTGATGTTTAAATTTTCACCGATTGCAAGCAAAACAACCCCGAAAAGCCTTTTTTCGTCTTTATCTGCTTGGTCTGAGTGCTCTATATCGCTGATTAAAGTATCAAGTTTTTTATAAATATTTTCAAAATAAATATTTTGCGCGTTACTTATTTTTATATCCAAATCCAGCAGATTTATTGCGTTAAAAATAGCCAAAATTTCTTTTGCCTCTTCGATTTTAAAATTCTGCACCAATTTCATAAGTGATTTTTCAAGCTTTTTGTTTAAAATATCGCCCGCGTTTGTTTTATTTAAGTTAACAAAGAAAACATCCGCCTGTGCTTTGATTTTTAAAAGTGTTGCAAGGAATTTTTTTCCTTCAAAAGAATCGGTTTTCACAAGAACATTTTCAAGCTGTTTTCCTATTGTGTACTTTGCGCTCAAACGGAAAACATCGGGCAGGTCCATGCCTAAATCCATTAAATGTACAATGCTCGGGCGCATATCTTCATAAATTTTGCCGTAAGTTTCTTCCAGGCTTTGAAGCTTGCTTGAAAGAATTTTTTCCAAAACAATTTTTCTTCTGTCAATTAAAACTTCCTTCAAAGTGAAAAATGCGTCTGAAAAATGTTTTTTAAGCACATTCACCATATTAACATCTTTTTTAGACAAGAAAATTTCTTCAATATTTTTTTTGTCTTTGTTGAATTTTTCAATTCCTTCAAATTCTTTTACAACGCAGTAAATATCGCCATTATTACCACCCATTGCCACAAAAACCATTTCATGTTTTTCAAAGCTGATGCAGGATGTAATTTCAACACGCCCTATAACAAGGGCGGCACCTTTTTTATGAATTACTTTATGCGATATTTTCTTAAGTTTATAGCAGTATATTTGTTCAATTTCTTTAAAATCTTCCACAAGAGAAGAAATTGCCCAGTGCCCCACAATTTGTTTAACCGTAATTGCGGATTTTTTAACAAATTTGTTGTAAATATCTTTTCCGCTGCCTAAATGCACAAAGTTGCTTTGCGCTTTTTGCAGAATGTTTAAAAACTTTTTTTCATAATCCTGTTTTGTGAAATCCCCTGCAAGTTCAATGGCACGGGCTGCATATTTTAAAATCTGTATGGTTTCAATGCCTGAAATTTCCGCAAAAAACCAGCCGCAGCTTGTGTACATTAAAAGTGCCTGCCTTTGGATTTCAAGAAGTTTAATGGCATTCACTTTTTCTTTTGAGTTTAATTTCTTTTTGGCATGGATTGATAAAAATTTATCAATATTTTCATGCGTTCTGTTTAAAATAACATCTATATAGTCATTTCGCGCTTCCCAAAAATCTTTAAAATACCTGTTACCTTCAATTTGACATAAAATAACAAGTTCGTCCCTTAAATAATCAAACGCTTTTCTTAAATATGAACGCCACCGTTGATTCCAGCCGCTTTGAGCGCCCGTTGAACAACCGCAATCTTCATGCCAGCGTGCTATCCCATGGCAGCAACTCCAAGAAGATTCAGGCTTTATTTCCACCTCGTATTTCGGCGGAAATTTTTCCAAAAACCAACCGTAGTTTGTAATTTCAAAGCCTAAGTCTTTTGCTTTGATTGTTAAAACGTAAGATAGCGCCATATCGCCGAATTTTGTGTGGTGTCCGTAGCTTTCGCCGTCTGTGCTTATGTTTACAAGCTGCGGCCTTTGGCGGTTTTCATCATACCCGTTATTTAAACGACTGGCAAATTTTTCGCCGTCTTCCAAAAGTTTGTCAAAAGCAACGGATTTTGAAATTGAGCCGTCATAAAAGAAAATATCAATGTATTTCTTTTCAGCGTCATCAAAATAATATCTGTAAGGCATTGAAGGGTCAATGCTGCCCCAGCTTACATCATGCCAGTTGGATTCGCCTATTTTTCTTACGCACTGCGCCTGATAAGGCGATAAAATTGTAAATTTAATTCCGTTATCAGCTAAAACTTCAAGTGTTTCCTCGTCAACAGCAGTTTCTGCAAGCCACATTCCTTCGGGCTTGTGACCGAAACGTTCTTTATAATCTTTAATGCCCCAAATAACTTGTGTGGTTTTATCTCTTTCGTTTGCAAGAGGCATTATGATGTGGTTATACACCTGCGCTATGGCGTTAGAGTGCCCCTCAAGCATTGAGCGCGAAAACTTGTCGGCTTCCAAAATCTTTTTATAAGCATTTCTTGAATATTTTGCCATCCACGAAAGAAGCGTAGGCCCGAAATTGAAGCTCATAAGGTCATAATTATTTACTATATTTAAAATTTTATTTTTATCATCAACGATTCTTGAAATAGCGTTAGGGCCGTAACATTCATCAGATATTTTGTCATTCCAATTGTGATACGGTTTGGCGCTTTCCTGATATTCAATTTCTTCAAGCCAAGG
>CAZYYK010000067.1:0-9888 GCA_964651135.1 uncultured Gammaproteobacteria bacterium
TCTTGACATTTCAACGATTTCATCCACCACGGCAAAATATTTTTTCTCTTTTGTTTTGTAAATTACATCGGGGTGATTTATCCTTATATCAGGCTTGTTTGTAGGAATTGGGGTTACAGGGAGGTTGTAAATTTTGCCGAATTCCGCCTCTTCTGTCATCGCAGTACCTGTCATGCCCGATAATTTAGGGTAAAGCCTGAAAAGGTTTTGGAAAGTAATGCTTGCAAGAGTTTGGGTTTCATCTTGTATTTTAACACCCTCTTTGGCCTCAATTGCCTGGTGCAGGCCTTCAGACCACCTGCGCCCTTCCATTATGCGCCCTGTAAATTCATCCACAATCATAACTTCGTTATTTTTAACCACATAATCCGTGTCTTTTATAAAAAGCTCTTTTGCCCTAAGCGCCTGCAAAAGGTGATGCGCGTATTGAGTTTGAATATCAAAAAGCTCACTGACGTGCAAAAGCGCCTGGGCTTTGTCTATGCCGTCTTCTGTTAAAATTATGTTTTTATTCTTTTCATCAACCTCGTAATCTTTATCTTTTTCAAGCCCAGGCGCAATTTTTGACATTAATACATAAGTTTCGGCAGATTTTTCCAAACGCCCCGATATAATCAAAGGAGTTCTTGCTTCATCTATCAAAATGCTGTCAACTTCATCCACAATAGCATAGTTAAAAGGGCGTTGAACGCAGTTTTCCATGCTTGATGCCATATTGTCCCTCAGATAATCAAATCCGAATTCGTTATTTGTGCCATATGTGATATCGCAGTTATAAGCCTGTTTTTTAAGCTGAAATTCATCGGGTACGTGATGAGATGAGGATAAAATAACACCCACGCTTAAACCTAAAAATTCATAAATTTTGCCCATCCAATCACGGTCGCGCTTTGCTAAATAATCGTTAACGGTTACAATATGCACGCCTTTTTCCGCCAAAGCGTTTAGGTAGGCGCTAAGCGTTGCTACAAGGGTTTTTCCTTCCCCTGTTCTCATTTCTGCAATATGACCTTCATGCAAAAAAATTCCGCCCAAAAGCTGAACGTCAAAATGGCGCATATTCAATGTGCGCTTGCCTGCTTCGCGAACGGTTGCAAATGCGTGGGGCAGAATATCATCAAGAGCTTTTTTTTCAAGTTCCAAATCTCTTTTGGCATCTCCGCTGCGCTCTCTTTTTGCTAAAATTTCTCTAAATTCCTGTGTTTTTGCCCTTAATTCGTTATCCGTAAGTTTGGAATATTCTTCTTCTAAAGAATTTATATGGTCAACAACGGGCATAAATTTTTTAAGTTTACGGCTTTGTCCTTCCCCAAATATCTTAATTAATATATCTGTAAGTGACATTTTCTCTCCTCATTTAAGTCAAGAATATATTAACACAAACAAATATTTTGTTGAACAATACCTAATCGCTCCACCTTTCAAAGCGCCGCTCCCGGCTTTCGCGATAGCTTTCAAAAAGTTCCGGTGTATATACCTTCATCAGCCCGTCAATTATTCCCACGTCATCGTTTTTGCTCACCACTTGTATGCTGGTGTTTTCAAGCCTTTTTGGCGTGCCGTATCTGTTCATATTAACAGGTACGGCAACTCCCCTTAGCATCCTTTTTGAACTTGCAAGTTTCAGGGTTTTCATTCTTTCGTTTAAAGGCAATGCTTCATAGCTTCTTCCCATAAGCTCAATTTCAAGCCTTTCAAGACGGTATTCGTTGCTTTCATCCGTTGTCTTGTTGTTAAAATGCCGCGATTCCATAGTTTTTATTTCACGCAGCATTTTGGGTGTAAAATCGCCCCTTGCGTCTGCCAAAGCTTTAGCTATAAAAAAACAGCAAGAGAGAATTGTTACAAAAAATACGGTAAGAATAAGCTTTTTCATTTTGCTAAATTTTAACAAGCCGCAACGGAATTAAAATCGCCTTCAAACGCCCTTAAATACTAATGTGTATTTTTGTAACAATAGTAATTAAAAACGTAAAGTTTTCAATAAATATTACCGTATAAAAAGATGTGTTCGTGTGATAGAAGGCAGTTTCTCCGATGAAAAAGATTTTGACTCTGGTGTATGTAGCTATATTATTTACGATTGTACAAATTAACGCTTTTAGTACAGACTATTCGGTAGTTAGTAAAAATCCTAAAATAATTACCGCCTTACAGCGTTTAGAAAGTATACACAAGGGCGATATTCTATCAACTCTTTACGGAAATAATGCAACAGGACGCCCGATAAGGGTTATGTTTAGAGAACTTGAAGTGTACGGTATGGGCAATTGTGAAGCTGTTACATTGCCCACAAAAGCGGGCGGCGTTGTTATATACATCAATAAAAAACACGAAGACGCGCCCCCCGAAGCCATTGCCTGTTTAATTGCCCATGAAAGCCAACACAGCGCACTTGCAGGTACAATGCAGGAAGAAATAAGGGCGTGGATTCAAGAAGTTACAACCTGGAACGCATTTTTAAGACAGAATAAAGATTTAGCTTACACAAAATCCCCCTTAACCAAAAGATTGAATTATTTAGGCAGGCTATACAATACCGACGGTCAAAAGCAAATAGAAGCCGTTATCGCAAAACAGCCTATTTATGCCGGCTTAAACTAATACTTTTTGATTTGAGCCATTGCAGTATAACACTCATTTAAATTAGAGTAAACAATTTTAATGTAATCATCGTTAACATTTATTATGCGCGCATATATAATTTCATTTTTATCCCAATTATCTTTTGCGGGTCTTGCTTTTAAAGTGCCCATAACGTTAGAGCCTTGAGAAAGCTGCAAAAGCCCGTCTTTAAAGGATATTTGATAATAACCCGGTGAGATGATTTTGCCTGTATTATCATAAATTTCCATTCCAAGTGTCAAATATGCCTTTAGGGATGTTATTTCAGAAGGCAGAAAAATGTTCTTGGGAGTATCGTATTGCTCTTTATACTGAACCGTGGGTGCTGCTTCTTTTGGAAGGGTGTGCTTAAAAAGCCAGTTCCAAAAGCCTTTTTTATCTTTCTTCTGCTCGTATTTGCTTACAGCCGTGTTATATTCTTTATCCGTTATTAATTTTTGCCCGGCAAAGGGGTTATCAATGAAGTTGAAATTGTAATCAAAACTTTCTTGTGCAAGGGTTTTTTGCGCAAGAAACAGGAAAGAAAACATTAAAAACATGGAAATTCTTAATTTCATAAGTATATTATAATGTTTTTTCCGTAAATAGAAAAGAGGTTATTTTTTTGTTAAACTGTTTTTATGGAAAATGTTAACAGAATAGACGGTTTCAAAAAATTCTTGCCGATAATTTTAATAACTTTGATTTTTTGGGCGGCGTTTTTTGTGCTTTTTGGCAGAATGGGTGTGCCGATTGTTGATGTCGGGCGCGAAGCGCTTGTGCCGTACAGAATTTTAAACGGAGAAAAAATTTTTCAAGATATCTTCTGCCTTTTCACACCCTTTGCCTATTATTTTAACGCTCTTATGTATAAAATATTCGGGGTCAGTTTAAACACTCTTTATTACGTTGGCGGGTTTTTATCATATTTTATAACTTTGGGCGTTTATTTGATATCGAAAGAATTTTTAAACAAAAATTTATCTTTTTTAATAACTTTATATGTTATTGCGGCATGCATTTATATGCCAACGGTTTTTAACTTTATTTTCCCTTATTCGTATTCCCTGATATGGGCAATTTTGGGGCTTGTTTTCAGCGTATATTTTTTAATAAAATATTCCAAGGGCGGTGGTGAAAAATATGCCTATTTGGCGTCTTTTTTCTTCGGTTTATCTGCCGCAAGCAAATATGAATATATTCCTTACGTTTTTATTTTAGGTGCGGTTTTGCTTTATTTTAAGCCAATTGGCTTTAAAAAATTTGTGTACTGCATTTTGTATGCCTCAATTCTTCCCGCGCTAACGTTTCTTGTTATGCTGTTTCAACAAATACCGCTTCAAAGCCTTGTTTACACCTTTGAAATTATTAATAATATGGTGCATTCAAAAACGCTTAAATATTTTTACACAAATCAAGTCGGCACTTATTTTGATATGCCCAAAGTTATCTATGCCGCCGTTATTTTTCTGAAAAATATTTTTTACCTTTTCTTGAGCGCTGTTGTTATTAAGGCTTTATATAAAATTAAATCAAAAATCGTAAGGGGCACGGCACTTTTCCTTGCATGGTATATTTTTCTTACGTTCTTTTTTAACCCGTCACTTTTCTTGGGGCTTGATAACATAATTAAGGTTTTTCAGAATAAAAATCAGGTTGCATACCTTGGCTTCTTGCTTTTATTTTTGCTTTTATACAATTTGCCAAAAAACATCGGAAAAAATAAAACGGGCGAAGACATCCCCTATTTAATACTTTTGGCTTCAGCGCTTGTTGCCTGTTTAAAGAATTTTTTCTTTTTTAATTTGGCATATTACGCATCTTGTGTGATGCCGCTTTGCATTATTGCCTTGTGTGTCTCACTTTTGAGGTTTTTATCCGCTAAAGATGTTGATGAAAGACCGCGCAATATGGTTATCATTTTTATTTTGTTTTTCTTTATCTTTAATACCGTCAAACAAACAATTAAAATTACCTGGGTTAACAAGCCCAATTTGGTTTCCGGCGCCAGAGGGAAAATTTATGTTTCCAACACTTTTTACCCGGGCATAAATGAAATAATTGATTTTGTTGAAAATCAAACCCGCGCCGAGGACAAATTTGTAATTATACCCGAAGGGCAGATAATCAACTTCCTTACAGATAGAAAAGCCGCTTACGTGGATAATTACAATCCGCATTATTTTGAAAGCTTCGGGGAAGAAAATATTATAAAATATTTTAAAGAATTTAACCCTGAATATATAGCCTTAACAAACCGCGAATTTGAAGAATACACAAATAAGCCCATTTGTATGGGCTATGCAATTAATTTTTGCACCTTTGTTGAAACAAATTATGTGCCTGTTAAGCTGATTGACGATGATTTTCAATATTTAATATTTAAAAGGAAAGACTTAAAATGAAGAAAAAGACGGTCGGAATTATAACTTTGGGTTGTGCCAAAAACCTTGTTGATACTGAACTTATGCTTGGGATATTGACAGGGGCGGGTTATAAAATAACGCTTGATACCAATCAAGCCGATACTGTGATTGTAAACACCTGCGCTTTTATTAACGATGCCCAAAAAGAAAGCGTGAATGCCATTTTGCAAATGGTGCAGGATGGCAAAAAAATAATAGTAACAGGCTGCCTGGCGCAGCGCTATAAAGATGAATTAAAGGCTGAAATTCCTGAAATTACGGCAATTTTGGGCACTTGTGATTTTGACAAAATAATTAAAGCAATTGAAGGGAAAGGCTACAAAAAAATAAGTGAAAAACCTTGTTATTGTTATCCCGAAAATGTTAAAAGGGCGCAAATAACGGTTGGGGCAAGCTCTTACATAAAAATTGCCGAAGGGTGCAGCTATTCTTGCGGATATTGCATTATTCCCGCCCTTAAAGGGCCTTATAAATCAAGAAAAATTGAAGATATAGTGCAAGAAGCAAAAGCTTTGGCAAACAAAGGCGTGGGGGAAATTATTTTAATTGCGCAAGATACATCAAGTTACGGCATTGATTTATATAAAAAACCAATGTTGGCGCGTCTTTTAGAGGAGTTGAATAAAATTGAGAATTTGGGCTGGATAAGGGTTTTGTACACTTACCCCACAAATTTTAATGACGATTTAATTAAAGCCTACCAAACGCTTGATAAGCTTGTGAAATATGTTGATATTCCGCTTCAACATTCACACCCCGATGTGTTGCGCGCAATGCGCCGCCCGACGCAGGATTACGAAAAATTGATTAAGAAAATAAGAAAAATAAAAGATGTGTGCATTCGCACCACCTTAATTACGGGCTATCCCGCAGAAACCGAGGAGCAGTTTGAACATTTATACAATTTTGTTAAAAAAATGAAATTTGACAGGCTTGGCGTTTTTGAATTTTCGCGCGAAAAAGGAACATATGCTTATTCCCTGAAGCCGCAAATACCCGCTAAAATCAAGCGTGAGCGCAAAAATAAAATCATGGAATTACAGGCTCAAATTTCAAAAAAAATTAATGAAAGCTTTATAGGGCGCACAATAGAGTGTATTGTTGAGCAAATAAATCCTGACGGGCTTGTTGTGGCGCGCTCTTTTAGGGATGCGCCCGAAATTGACGGCGTTATTTATATTGAAAGCAAAAAGCCTCTTTACCCATGTGACATTGTAAAAGTAAAAGTAACAGGGGCTGATACTTATAATTTATTCGGGAAAGTTTAATTCAAATTTTCCCCTATTTTACAATTTTTTTATAGCTTTCATAAGCCTTATAAGAACTTCTGGCAAGCGGGGCTGAAACCACTTCTTTTATACCCGTTTTTTGAGCCAGGGTTTTAAGTTCGTCAAATTCTTTACTTGTATAATATTTCTCAACCGCCAAATGCGCCCTGGATGGCGCCACATACTGCCCTATTGTTAAAATATCGCACTTTATAGCGGCAATATCCATAAAGGTTTGTTCAAGTTCCTTTATACTTTCGCCAAGCCCTGTCATAAGCCCTGTTTTTGTTATTATATTTGAATTTTCTTTAACGTATTTTAAAACGTCAAGCGATTGCCCGTAATTTGCCATAGGGCGTGCTTTTTGATAAAGCCCTGCAACGGTTTCAATATTGTGGTTAAAAACATCGGGATTTGCCTTGATTATTATATCCAAAGCCTTTTTATCGCCCTTAAAATCGGGAGTCAGAATTTCAATTTTAACACTTTTATCAAGCGCACGGATTTCTTTAATTGTTTGGGCGAAATGCTCTGCCCCGCCAAGTTCAATGTCATCGCGCGTAACGGATGTTATAACGCAATATTTCAAGCCCAATTGTACAACCGCCTGCGCCAATTTGCGCGGCTCATGAGGGTTTAAGGGCAGCACTTTGCCTTTTTCAATATTGCAAAAACGGCAGTTTCTTGTGCAAACGCGCCCCATTATAAGAAAAGTTGCAGTGCCCGAACAATAACACTTGCCCTTGTTTGGGCAGCGTGCCTCATTGCAAACCGTGTTAAGGGAATGTTTTTTTAAAATATCCCGCACTTTTTTATCTGTTTCTTGCCCAACGGGCGTTATTTTAATTTTAAGGTAATCCGGCAGTCTAACCATTTTCTAAGGCCTCTAAAATGCCTTCAGAATAGGTCGGGTGCGGGTAAATTATGTTTTTTAGCTCTTCAACTGTCATATTCGCCTCCATTGCCGTTGCAATTTGGGTTATTAAAGATGAAGCTTCCAAAGACACAATATGCGCTCCCAAAATCAAATCATTTTTTGTAATTATTTTAATAAACCCGTCAATGTTGTTGTCGCACCAGGATTTTGTCAAATATGCAATCGGAAGATTATAAATTCTGCATTCCTCAGGGTTTGTATCTTGTTCCCTTAACCCGATTGATGCAATTTCGGGCACGCCGTAAACCACAGACGGGATTTTTTTGTAGTCAAGGTGCTTTTCATTGTTCTTGAAAATTAAAGCACCCAAATTTGCCGCCTGAGCGCTTGCGCTGTGTGCCAACATCGGGTACGGGGCAACATCGCCTATGGCGTAAATATTTTTGAAATTTGTTGAAAAATCTTTCTTAATTTCAAGCGCAGCGCCGTTAATTTCAGGTAAAACCTTTTTTCTGCCCGCCGCAACCAAAATTTTATTCACATTTAAAATCATGCCGGATGACAGCTCCACCCCTTCTTTTTTGGGTGTTTTTACGGTTGTATTTGTGAAAAATTTAATTTTTTTCATTTTAAAAAGCCGCTCAACCCTTTTTGAAACATCAACATCAGCGTTTGGAAGCAAATTCGGCGCTAATTCCGCCATATAAACTTCTGTGCCTATGGCGTTAAAAATTCTTGCCCATTCAATGCCGATTGCGCCAGAGCCCACAATAAGAATGGATTTTGGCGGCTCATCAAGCGCAAAAAGGTCATCTGACGAAAGTATAAAATCATGGTCAAATTCAAGCCCCTTAATTTCCAAGGGTTTCGACCCTGTTGCTATAATAATTTTATCGGCTTCACATTTTTTGCCGTTGCATAAAATGGTATTTTGGGCAATTCGGGCTTCGCCGTAAATAATTTCAATGCCTTTGTTTTTTAAATCTTTTTCAATTGCCGAATTGAATTTCTTTGTTATGCCGTCTTTGCGCCCCATTGCCTCTTGCCAGTTAAAATCAGGTTTTAGGCTGTCATGGATTATTGCTTTTGTTGGAATGCAGCCCAAATTTAAACATGTTCCGCCGGGTAGGTTTTTTTCAAAAACTACAACTTTTTTACCCTCTTTTTGCGCAAGAAGCGCCATTTTATGCCCTGCCGGGCCAAGCCCTATAATAGCAATATCATATTCCATGCTAATATTTTAGCACAAAATTACATGCCCCTATGAGCCGTATTTTGCCGTAAAAGTTGGGTAAATCTGCTTGTTGTGCGGTTATCATACTCTTTTTCGATTTTATCTTTGGTCTTAACGGCAAACATAGCGCCCAAACCCGTTGCAATACCTGCTGCAATATACGTTCCAAGCGCCCAGAAATTGTTCATTTTAACCTTTTTGGCAAGTTCTTTTGTAAGGGTTCCTACGGCAAGTTTGTTGCCTTTAATTGAGGCCATGGCTTCTTCTGCCACAACAGGCACATAGGCAAGCACGCAAAGCTTACCTGCATTTTCTTTTAAAAACATTCTAAATCTGTCAACAGGATTTAGCTGCTTTTTTTCTTCTTTAGTTAAGGATTTTGCCTTATACGGCGCGCTTATGGCCAAATAAGTAAGCACCAAGGGCGCAAACGTTGAAACGCCGCGCATTTTTTGTAAAATTTTCCCGATTTTGCTGAAATTATAATTCAGGGCATGCCCCATTTCATGGAAAACCGCCAGGGACAATTTTTTCTCGGGCATAAATACTTTGTTTGTGCTTGATTCAAAAAATGCGTTAGCACCGTTTCGAAGGGTATTTTCAAGCCTTTCTGCCTGTGCCCTTAAGGCGGCATTCCCCAGCCCTTCCGCCTTTGAAAGAGTTTCATAAACTATACCCTTGTTTGAACCGTCTTCCAAAACCCTTATAATATCAACGCCCTTTCCCCCTAATTTGCTTGCCCCAAGGGCTTTTTGAGCGGCACTGTTTACTAATTCAATTGTATCGGCGTTTAAAATATTCTCTCTTGTCATTCTGGGTACTAAAATACGCGAAGATGCAGCACCCACAAGCGCTGTTGTGATTTCACTTATGCGCATCCCTTCTTCGAAACCGACATTCGGATTTGACCTTTTTTGAGGAATTGCAGCAGCATTATTTTGATTTTGAATACTAATTGTTGACATCAACACACCTAAAAAACGTTTTCGGTATCAATAAGAGCACTGAAGAATAAAAATTGCCGTGCTTTTAATAAAAGTTTACATTCAAGCGCGCGGGTGGGTTTGGCTGTAAACACTTTGCATTCGCTGCATTGAAACATGGGTGTAGATTTGCGTATTTGAAATACTTGCATGCCCCAAAAGTTCCTGTACAATCCTTAAATCTGCACCGTTTTCAAGAAGTTTTGTTGCAAAAGAATGCCTGAAGGTGTGTGGAGACATTTTTAATGTAGAGGCTTGATTTTGAAGTTCTTTATCAAGGATTACTCGGACTCCCCGGTCTGATAAAGGAGATCCTTTAAAATTAAGGAATACTATTTTTTCATCTTTATCGTTTTTGCGGGCTAGAAAAACCGGTCTGACGATGATGATATAGTCTCTTAATCGATTTATTGCAGTATCATGAACAGGGACGTATCGGTCTTTTGATCCTTTTCCATGAATTAAAATGGTTTTAGTTTCATAATCTATATCAAAT
>CAZYYK010000068.1:0-9813 GCA_964651135.1 uncultured Gammaproteobacteria bacterium
GGTAAGAAAGGGTTTACGCTGGCGGAAGTTTTGATTACTCTTGCAATAATTGGCGTTGTTGCGGCGCTTACAATCCCTTCCATCGTGCGCAATTATCAAAAAACCCAAACTGTTACACAATTAAAAAAAATTTACTCCTCTCTAAATCAAGCTGTAACAAAAGGGGTTACAGAAAACGGCAATACGACTTTTTGGGATAACACTACCCAATCAGAAGAAGGCGCCGATGCAAAGTTAAAAGAAATAATAAGACAATATTTTATTCCTTATTTAAGAGTATCAACAAGTTGTATGGAAAAATCCTTACCTATTTGCAAAGCAACAATGTACAATATCGACGGTACGCTTATGAGGGAAAACATAATAAAAAACGGCATGATTTTAAATGACGGCACATCTTTATCATTCGGGTTATATGGTTCCAGCTTTTGGATATGGGTTGATATAAACGGACAAAAAGCCCCAAATGTTCTTGGCAAGGATATTTTTCTGTTGGGATTAGACAGAAATAAAAACGCGATGATGCTTTGGGGGCAAGGGTACAACAGAAATCGCCTTACGACAGACAGCAATGGATGGGGCGGTTACGGCTGCATAAAAGGAAGCGGCTATTTTTATGCCGGTGGTTTTTGCGGCGCTCTAATTATGCTAGACGGCTGGCAGATTAAAGACGATTACCCGTGGTGACGTTATGCGGGGCGTCTTTTGCCCTGCCCACCTCTGTTCCGTTCACAGCGTATATTGCGGATAAAAAGCCGTCTAAATGAAGCTTATCCACAAAAGGCACGCGTGCCAAAACAAATGCGCCCAAAACATCATCAACATGCACAAAATAATCTTTTGCTTTTAATTTGCGTTTATGGGGATTTTCTTTATCTATAATTTTATTGTTAATTGTGTTTGCAAAGTGTGCTGAAATCGGCATTCCCGCCCCTATCGCAAGTGCAATTGAAGCAATTTTAGGAATAACACCTTGGAATTTGGCTTTTTTGCAAAATACCAGGCTTGCAGCTAAAATTGTTGTCGGAATCAAAATATTCGATTCTTTAAAAACAGCCTCTTTAAGCTTTGTTTTGGGCTGTGTTTTTTTATCAAACCACAAGCCGCTCACAAGACCGCCCAAAACCCCCGAGGTTGCAACGCCTAAAATTTCTTTAAAGCCGTATTTTATATTAAAAGATTTTACAAAAGCTTTAATTTTATCTTTTGTGCCCAGTTTTTCAAACACGTCTTTTGTTAAAGCCTTGCCCTGAAACCTTCTTATAGCCATTACAGGCAAAAGAGTTGCACCAAGGGTTATAAGTGCAACACCTAAATTTTTCTTAAAATTCTCTTTTTTATCGGAGTCACCGATTTTTATAGGCTCTGTCATACTATAAATAAAAACAAAAGTTTTATTTTTTGCCTAAATGTTTAGCTTTGTAAAACATAGCCTAAGAGCGAGGCTTCCCTTGCCTTTTTAACAGCATTTGAGAGCATTCTTTGATGACGCGCGCAAGTTCCGGTAATTCGTCTTGGCAGTATTTTGCCTGCTTCTGATAAATATTTGCGTAATTTAATCACATCTTTATAATCAACTTCTGTAATTTTGTCTGCGCAAAAGTTGCAATTTTTCTTCTTTTTTTCTGTTCTGGTATCTCTTGCCATTGTTTTTCCTTCTTTTATCTAAAACGGTATTTCATCTTCATCTATAAGTACTTCTGCGGCTTCTTCAGTTGCAAATTTAACAATGCCTTCTTCCTTGCCTGCAGGCTTTGTTGGGGCAGCTGTTGCACCGGACGCTTCAATTGCGCCTATTTTTTCAACACTTGATGCGTGTATTTCAACAAACCTTTTGTCTTTGCCCGCTGTATCTTGAACAACGTCAATTTGCGGTTTGCCTTCCACAAGAACGTTGTCTCCCGCTTTAATAGTGTTTTCCATATTTTCTGCCAAAGCGCCAAGCCCTGTAACCCTTACTAAAGTTTCGTCAGCAGGATTAATATCCATAACCAAAGTGGTTATCGGAAGATTATTTTGTGTGAAACGCTTTTCCGGGCTTTTAACAACTTTTCCGCTTACAACAATTTTAGCTAAAGACATAATTTTTCCCTTACTTTGCTTGTAAAAACATTGCTCTTATAATGTTTTCGTTTAATTTTAACTGCCTTTTTAATTCCTTAACCTGTTCTTGCGGCAGGTTCAATTTTTGGTTTACCATATAGCCGTCTCTAAAGCCTTTAACATCGTAAGCAAGTTTTTTTCTGCCCATTTTTTCCGTGTCCAAAACAGTGCCTTTTAAACTTGTAATGATTTCACCGACTTTTGCAACTACTTTATCTGCTTCATCCAAATCAATACTTGGTTTTATAATGGTAAGCAATTCATACTTTCTCATTTAGGTCTCCTTATTCATTTTCTTGAGATAAAAAGATATTAACATAAACAGATTTCAGAAACAAGCAAAAAATCCTAGGTTTTAATTATCTGGTCAAGTTTTTTAACGGCACTTCTTTTTTTGCGGTAAAGCATATCGCAAAAAGCCTCAATTCTGGTAATAAAGCCCGCTTCGCCCGTGTGTTCGTCAATTGTGAGATTCAAAATAGATTTATTAAAAATTTTGGATTTTCTTACCATACGCTCTATCATTAAAGAATCAGGCCCGCAGCCAAAAGCGGTTACGGTTATAATTCCGTCGATTTTTTGGTTTGCCAAATAATTTCCCGCGCAGCCCGTCATTTCAAGTTCGTTTGCCCAATAAAGCTGATCTTTTAAGTTGACAACGCCTTTTTGCAGCTGTTCATCCGTAAGTTCATACGCCTTGTAAGCCCTTACACCCAAATGCTCAAGCTTTTTAAATATATCCATACAAATTTTTGTATCATAAATGTTGTAAGCATGCGATACCACTGCAACATTCACGAACTTCTCTTCTTCGTACGGAGGTATTATAACGTTACCCGCTGTTGCGTTCTTAAGGGCTTCATCAAAACCAAGCCCGTGCTGCATCATAACCATAAAGTTGTTATAAACAACCCAGCCCGCACAAGACGCTTCTTTAATAAGCTTTTTATCCCTTATTCTAAAAGGTGCGACAGCAGCTGCCAAAAAATCGTAAAGCCCTAAATTTTTTTCGGATTTATCCAAAGTGGCTTCAATTATTTTAAAATCACCCTTGACCACATTTCTTATTAAATCCGGAAGCCCGCGGATTTTAGAGCAGTTATAAATTTTAGGCGCTATGGATTGAATTGAAGGCACAAAAATATTTTTAACCCCGCGCTCGACCAAATCCACAACATGCCCGACATACACTTTAACAGGCAGGCAGGTTTCACTTACAACCAAAGAAGAGCCCTGCACCATTGTTTTTTTGGTGGTGTGAGAAGAAAGCACAATTTTAATACCAAGCTTTGTAAAAAAACCGTACCAGAAAGGGTAATAATTATAATACGTTAAGGCGCGCGGTATGCCGATTATTTTTTCTTTTTGTGCAAAAAATTCCATTTCAATTTCCTGCCTTAATTATAGCACAGTAAAATTTTAACAGACTATTTAAGCCCCGCAAGCTCTTCCAAGGAAACCTCAAGCGCAAGGGCAAGCCTTATAAAAGTGTTCAGCCCCAGTGTTTCTTTGCCGTTTTCAATTCTGTTTATGTGCTCCCTTGTTCTGTTTATTTTATCGGCAAGAAATTCTTGGGAATATCCCCTTAATTTCCTGTAATACTTAATTTTTTTCCTTATTTTGGGGTTAAAGTCAACTGTATGTATATCTTTTAAAAAAATATCTTGCATAAATTAGATTTTAGTTGTAAAATAGATTTATGTCTGTGATTGATACATCACTATAAAACCTGAATAGTGTTTTGTGCGGCACGATAGGAGGAAAAATGAGTGAGATTTCTAAAAAAGATTTTAGAGGGTTCACGTTCCCGCGTCATCCTGAGCGCCCACCCTGTCATCCTGAATTTATTTCAGGATCTAAGATTCTGAAACTAGTTCAGAATGACAAAGTAAGCGGGTTTACTTTGGCCGAAGTTCTTATAACCCTTGCAATAATTGGTGTTGTTGCAGCACTTACAATTCCTGTTATCACCAAAAAGGCTTTTGAACAAGAAGCAGTTTCAAAAGTCAAAAAACATTACAGAAATATAGCGGCAGCAGTGCAGCAATGGCAGGTAGAAGAAGGTTGCACAAGCAATGTGGGCGATTGTATTTCGCAATACACTGCCGGAGATTGCAGAAATGCTTTTACCGGCATTGAAAAGAAACTGCAAATTATTGACAGGAAATATCGCTACGAAGCGATAAGCGGGGTTGGATGGCTTCCCGATAAAACAACTCTTATGAACGGAGATGAACAGCAGCATTCCTGGCAGGGGGTAAGCAAAATTTCTTCCGATATGCCTTGTTTTTTCTTGCTTGCAGACGGCACAACTATGAATGTTTATATGCCTGATGATCTTAACAAAAACAGCGGCTTTATGAATATAGATATAAACGGCAAAAAGCCGCCAAACCGCGTTGGCAAAGATGTTTTCCCCATAGGTTTGGGAACATACGGCAATAACAAATATAAAACCGTAAACCCTTATTATGCGGAAAATTCATGCGGAAGCTTGGCGGGCGGCTTGTGCTGCATAAGTTATAGCGGAAAACCAAACAATATCTGCGACCCCGATGAATGCACACAAACATCCTGCTCGCCCACAGCATACGTTTTAAAGCACGGCAAATTACCGCCTATAACATGGTAGAAGCCTTACAATTTACACAAGACGCGAAAAGCCTTGCTTTTTAATCTTCTCATCCAAATACTTTTCCCAGGCTTCACGGTTGGCACGCGCGTATTTTATGGCAACACTGTTTCTCATATTATCCAATTCAAGCTGGTTGGATTTTTCGCCCAAAGCTCTAAAACTCACACTGTCGTAAGGCATGGTAGCGCCCAAGTTCATAAGGCTTAACATGGAATCATTGTTGCGAAAAATGGACGCTTGCGCGTTATTAATCGTATTTATGGAACTAAAAATACCGCCTGTTATACTTGGAATCATTTTACACTACCTTTCCGCAATTATTTTAACATAAAATGCCTGATTTGTCAAGATTGCAAAGCCGAAAACTATCCGATACGGCTACATTTTATTGTAGGCATCTAAAATTTTTGCGGCATTTTTTTCATCGCCCAATTTTTTATACGCAAGCGCAAGGTTGTAGTAAAAATCTTTTTCGTTAGGTGCAAGCGAAATTGCCTTTATTAAATTTTTCTTTGCCGCCTTGTAATCTTGCGTTTGCAAATAGCAGCAGCCTAAATTATAGTAAGCGTAGGCAAAATTTTTGTTTATTTTGGCGCACAAGTTAAAATTTTCAATTGCAAGTTTGTAATCCTTTTTTTTAAGCGCAATGCAGCCTAAATTGTAATAAGCCTTGTAAGATTTGGGGTTCAGCCTTATTGCGCGGTTTAAATAATTTATGGCTTTGGCATCGTCCCCGTTATCTTCATAAATGTTGGCTGTTATTATAAGCATCTCTTCTGTTTGCTGAATTTTGGGGATTTTATTTAAAATTTCCAATGCCTGATCATTCTGCTTTGTTTGGTAAAGCGCAAAAGCCTTGTCTCTGGAATCTTTAAGCTGTTTTTGGCTGTAATATTCAAAACCGTAAGCATTTGTTATGGAGAAAAATAAAAAAACTACACAAATAATCGTCTTTGTAGAGTATTTACTATTGAACACATTCTCGGTTAAAATTGTCATACGTTTCCTTTAAAATAATATTTTAATACTAACATTTTTGTTATACAATGTAAACTACGCAATAGGAAGACATTTAAATATAATGAACAATTTACTGGACAAACAGCAGAACAACTATTTGACTAAAAAAATTAAAAAAAAGCCGCCGAGCGCTGCAAGCAGTTTTCTAAAATCTTTTTCTTTAAGCTTTTTTGTTATGTGCGCTGTTGCCTTAATTTTATACTGGGGAGATGTTAAAAATCTGGCAGTTGATTTGGTGCGCCTTGCAACAAATAAAAGCACCGCCCGTTTTGAATTCAGCCTGCCGTTTTCCGCAAAAAGGCAAAATATCCTTGTTCTGGGCGTTGATGTTTCGGACAGTAAAAAAGATGCTTTTAAGGGCGTAAGAAGCGATTCTATTTCAATTATAAGTATAGCGCCCTACGCAAAAGATATAAATGTAATCTCAATCCCGCGCGACAGCAAAGTTTACCATTCAAGCGCCAGCAGACCCGACAAAATTAACCATGCTTTTGCGCACGGAGGGATTGATTTAACAATAAGCACAATTGAAGAAACTTTCGGTATCAGAATTAACCATTATATAGTTTTAAGCAACAGGGCATTTATTTCTTTTATTGATGAAATAGGGGGGCTTCCCCTTTACGTTGAAAAGGATATGCATTACTGGGATAATTCCGCAGGGCTTCGCATTAATTTAACAAAAGGCGAACATGTTTTATCGGGCTCTCAGGCAGAAGGTTATATGCGCTTTAGAAAAGATTCTTTAGGGGATATTGGGCGTATTTCAAGGCAGCAATGGTTTTTTAATGCTTTAGCAAAGCAAATTTCACATCCTGAAGTGCTTATAAGGCTTCCGGGTGCGGTTAAACGCTCTTCTCAATACATCCAAACAGATATGTCAATTTATCAAATCACCCAATTTGGCGGGCTTTTAAAAACAGTAGATCCGTCACAAATACATTTTGTAACGGTTCCGGGCGCACCTTCATCACGCGACAGCATAAGTTATTGGATTTTAGACCCCGACAAAACCCAGGATATGGTTGATATGCTTATATATCGCGACAAGCCAAAACCTTTGGAAGCGCCTTTAAACGTGGGTATTTTATATAACGGCAAAAAAGGCGAAGATGCGGAAAAATTAAAAACATCTTTGGAAGAAACAGGGCTTAAAATTAAAATTCGCGAACGCGATACTTTAAGCCGCAGCCAAATTTCGGTTCATAACTTAAATGTTCCCATTGACGTTATTTATTCCCTTAAAAAAGAGTTCCCTGAAACCAGGGAACTGCAAATTGTTTATGACTTAGTAGGTTTTAACAAAGTCGGGGACGATTTTACAATTATTTTCGGCAACTAGAATTTTTCGTCCAAACGGTGCTCTGTATTTGATGAGCGCATAACCATGCCCAGATTAAGGGCTTGAATATTGGTTTTTTCAATTTCCTGGGCAACTTCGCCGCTAAAAATATTGTCGTTTTCTTTTAAATAGTCTAAAACAGGCTCCCAAAGAGTGCCTATCGCTTTTTCAACATTTTCGCCCATTTTCTTAACATCAGAACCTGAGGGGATAATGTTTAAGCCGAATGATTTAATTGTGTAATTTTCTGCCATTTGATAACTCCATTCACTTTGTATATCGTCCAAATATAGCCTTAACTTTAGCTTTTGTTAAAAAATATTAAGAAAAGTTTCGATAAAAAAGCAATAATTTTGAGTATATATCCTTTATATAAATAAGAGATACAGACAAGTTAAGGATTTAAAAGTATATGGCAATTTTAGCACCTACAAGTTCACAAAATAACAGAGGCGGAAGCGGACGCTTCAAGCCTTTAAAAAGAAACGTTGACGAAGAAGAACAAAAGCATTTCGAAGTATCGGGCGATTTAAAAACAACTTTGGATAATTTAGACAGAGCCTCAATAAGAACGGTTTTCAAACAAGCAAGCGACCCTGTTCATCTGGCTTTTAGACATATTGATAAAAAAACAGTCGGCACTTTAGCCAAAGAATTAGTAGAGGACAGTACAAGGAGCATTTTAGACTTTGTAACAAACATATTGTGATGAGATAGAATTAGAACACACAAGCGAGGATGTAAAAAGGGGCAAAAGCCCTTTTTTATTGCGAATTTATAATTCTTGAAAGGATTTGGTCTACTGTTATATCCTGAACATTATTTTTAGCTAAAAACATGTCTGTGCGCGCGTTATGTTTATCTAAAACTCCCATCATGGCATAATAGTACCTGTTATCTTCGGGAATATTTTTATATTTTGGCGAAAAAACATAGCGTACACTGGCTGTTACTGTATCAATTATTGTGCGCAGTTTTGTTTTGTTTGTAAACTTTCTCAATTTGCTCATATCTTCAATGCCTGCTGCAAGAATTACGGATTCCCTGCCGCTCATAAAATCTTTAGGCACTTTTGCGCCATGACGTTTAAGGTTTTCAATATACCACTGGTCAGAAAACCCTGTTCGTTTAGAAACTTCTATCATGTTGTTCTGCATCTTATGTTGAAAATCATTGAAACCCAACATCATAACACCTTTATGGCATTTTGTGGCGTAATCAGATATAAGCCCCACAAAAGAGCCGCTGTTAATAAAAGAAGATTTCAGAACCACTCTTTCAAAACCCTTGAAAGCCGGGCATTTGGGCTGTATTGCTGTAATTTTCATAAAAAGTTATCCTCGTACCTAACAATTTTATAAAACATGAAATCAAAATTTTTTGCGAAAACTTCAACTAATTGCAAAGCCATTTCTTAAAAAATTCAACACCCGCACAGGCGCTTTTTTCAGGGTGAAATTGCACGGCGCACACATTTTTATGTTCAACAGACGCGCAAAAATTAATGTGATAATCCGCCCAAGAACTTATTATATCTTCATTTTCAGGTTCAACATAGTAAGAATTTACAAAATAAAAATAATCATCGCTCAAATAAGAATTATTTTTTGTGGTTTGAATTTTATTCCAGCCGATTTGGGGAGTTTTTCCCAGTTGAAACTTTTTAACACATCCCTTAAAAATGCCAAGCCCGCTTATACCGGGGGCTTCTTCGCTCTTTTCAAATAAAACTTGAAGCCCGAGGCATATGCCCAAAAACGGCGTGCCTTTTTTAATAACATTTTTTATAGGGTCAACAAGCCCCTTTTTGTTTAATTTTTCCATTGCCTGCTTAAAGTGCCCCTGTCCGGGGAAAATAATTTTTTGCGCGTTTAAAATTTTATTTTCATCGGCGCTTATTTCATATTCCACACCAAAAGATGTAAGCATATTGCCCGCGCTTTTTACGTTTCCCGCTCCATAATCTATAATAACAAGTTTATTCAAACCTATGCCCGTCTTTTTCCATGCGCTCTATTACTTCATTAAGTTTTTCTTCACTGTCAACAACAGAAAGCCTGATATAGCCCTTGCCCCAAGCACCGAAGCTATCGCCCGGAACTGTTACAATACCTGATTTTTCAAGAAGCGTGTCGCAAAATTCTTTATCGGAAGAATATTTGGGGGGGGTTTTAATCCAAAGGTAAAAAGCGGCTTTTGGAACTTTAACATCCCACCCAAGGGCGCGAAGCCCTTTTGCGAATGTTTCAATTTTCTTTTTCAATTTCGCGTTTGCCGATTTAATATATTCATCACCCTCTTTTGAATTCAAAACATCCGCGCCCGCCATCTGAATTGCTTTAAAGATGCCTGTATCTATTGTGGATTTTAATTTGCCCAAAACCCCCACTACATCTTTATTTCCGCACACCCAGCCAAGCCTCCAGCCTGTCATGGCATAGGGTTTTGAAAAGCTGTAAAATTCAACCGCAATATCACGTGCCCCTTCAATATTAAATATGCTTAAGGGTTTATCGCTCTCATCAAAATAAATATCGCAATACGCGTTATCTGAAATAAGCAAAATATCGTGTTTTTTGCAAAAATCAACGGTTTTGTTCAGATATTCTTTTGTGCAAAGTGCGCCTGTGGGGTTATTGGGGTAATTTATAATTAAGGCTTTAATTTTATCGGGGTCGTAGCCTTTGGCTTCAATATCTTTTAAAATACCATC
>CAZYYK010000069.1:0-9569 GCA_964651135.1 uncultured Gammaproteobacteria bacterium
TTCCGGGTTCTGTTATGCATAACGTTAACCCGACAATGTTTTATATAGGTTCAATTGCCACACTCACCGCAGGGGCGGTTTTTGTGATGTGGCTTGCTGAAATTTTAACCGAAAGAGGGGTTGGAAACGGCGGCTCGCTGCTTATTTTTGTGGGTATTATATCGGGCATACCTCTTTACGCTAAAAACACCTCAATCCTTGTGGCGCAAGATTCCGCCCTGCAATTAGGTTTGGTTCTTTTGCTTGCCATATTTGCCGCAACCATAGTTATTATTATAGTTTTCCAAGACGCGGTAAGGAAAGTGCCGATTGTGAGCGCAAGAAGGCAGGTGGGCAACAAAGTTTACGGCGGCACAAACACCAATATACCTTTTAAATTAAACCCCGGCGGCGTTATGCCTATTATCTTTGCAATTGCAATTTTGTTATTCCCTGCAACCATTTTAAGTTTTATACAGCAGATGAATTTGCCTGAAGGCACTTTCAAAAACATACTTGAAAGCATGAATATGTTCTTAAGCCCGCAAAGCGTGTGGTATTACGTAATTTATTTTACATTAATTGTTTTCTTAACTTTCTTCTATGCTTCAATTATCCCCAGCATGCAGCCTAAAGAAATTGCCAACAATTTGAAAAAATACGGTTCTGCAGTTCCGGGTATTAAACCCGGCAAACCTACCGCAGACAAACTTGATGAAATTTTAACAAGAATAACGCTTATAGGCGCTGTTTCATTGGGTATTATTGCCATGATTCCTACGGTTGCAAGTAAATTAACCAATATTACAACAATACAAGGTCTGGGTTCAACTTCTTTAATCATTATGGTTGGTGTTGCGCTTGACTTTATAAATCAGATTAAAACACACATGCTTGCAAAAAATTATGAAAGTTTCTTGCAACAGTAATAGTAGGAGAAAATATGAAGAAAGTTTTTATTTTTTTGGGGCCCCCGGGCAGCGGAAAAGGCACACAAACATCAAAGTTAGCACAAAGGCTTAATTTGCCGCATGTGGATACAGGCTCTCTTTTAAGGGAAAATGTTAAGAACGCCACGGCTTTTGGGGTTGAAGCTAAAAAATATATGGATAGAGGCGAATTGGTTCCCATTGAAATTGTGCAAAATATTATAGCCCAAAGGCTGAAAGAGCCTGACGCTAAAGCAGGTTATATTTTAGACGGTTTCCCAAGAAGCCTTGAACAGGCGCATATTTTGGAAAAAATCCAACAAGAACTTAAAACTTATTGGAAAGATGAAGACATTCAAACAACCGCAATTTATTTTGACGTGCCTATGGATATTTTGGTGCAAAGGCTTGTTAACAGGCGCTCTTGCCCGAAATGTGGGAAAATTTATAATTTGATTAACAAAAAACCGGTTCATGATAATGTTTGCGATGTTTGCAGCGTAGAATTAATTCAACGTGCGGACGATAACGAACAAACGGCCTTGTTAAGATTTAAAACTTACGAAGAAGAAACAAAACCGCTTTTAAGATATTTTAAAGACAAAGGGCTTTTAAAAGAAATTAACGCCAATTTGCCTATTGATGAAGTTTGGGAACAAATTACAGAAATTACGGGATAATGGTTGCACGAAAATCAAGGGAAGAAATAAAAATCATGAAACAGGCGGGGCACATTGTAGCGCTTGTTCACAAGGAAATGAAAAATGCCGTAAAGCCCGGTGTTACAACCCTTGATTTGGATAAAATTGCCTATGAAATTATAAAAGACAACCGCGCAATTCCAACGTTTTTGGGCTACCACGGTTTCCCGGGCTCAATTTGCACATCCTTAAATGACCAGGTGGTGCACGGTATTCCGTCATCAGACACTGTTTTAAAAGAGGGTGATATTATATCAGTTGATGTGGGTGCAACGTATAAAGGGCTTGTGGGGGACAGTGCCTGGACGTATCCTGTTGGTGATATTGCGGATGATGTTAAGAGGCTTTTGGATGTGACTGAAAAATCTTTGATGGCAGCTGTTTCAAAAATGGTGGAAGGAAATATTTTGGATGATGTTTCAGGGGCGATAGAAGATATCGCAAAAAACGCGAAACTGGGCATTGTGCGCCAATACGGCGGGCATGGTGTGGGGCGTGAAATGCACGAAGAGCCTTTTGTTTTTAATTTCAGGGTAGGAAATAAGCTTCAGCTTAAAGAGGGCATGACAATTGCAATTGAACCTATGCTGAATTTGGGCGGGGACGATGTTTATACGCTTGAAGACGATTGGTGCGTGGTAACAAAAGATCGTAAGCCTTCCGCACACTTTGAACACACTGTTATGGTTGGCAAAACCGAACCTTTGATTTTAACAAAACTGTGAATTAAAAGCCGATATTGCTTTATGAGCCGCCTATTTCAAGTGCGCGCGTTGCCATGGTTTTTGCAATCATCATAACGCCTAAACTGGCCTCATACGCCCTTTGTGCCATCATAGCATCTGCCATATCCACAACAGGGTTAACGTTTGACGCTCTTATATAACCGTTTTTATCAGCATCAGGATGCCCGGGGCGGTAAATTTTTTCACTCGGCGTGGGGTCTTCAATAACGCCCGAATATTTAACGCCGCCCGACAAGAAAGGCATGGTGCCCACACCGAAAACATCTTCTTTCATGGTAGTTAAAAGCCCTGAAAACGAGATATTATCCGTTGAATTTATAACGGGAATTTTTCTTACGTAATTTGGCGTGTCAATGTTGGCCATGTTTTTTGCGGCAATTTCAATACGTTTGCCGTGCACCCCCAGGCCTTCGCGCCCTATTTCAAATGAATTTAAAACACCCATATGTTACCTTTCTTTATGTTCTGCCCACGTTTATAACGGTTCTTACCTGTGTGATTGCGCTGGACATTTCTTTAACAGCCAATGCGTACATAATTGAATTTTGCTGCATTAGCGCAAGTTCATCTTCGGGCGACAGCTGCTCACTTCTTTCTTTTATAACGCCTGAAGGCCCCAGTTTTTGGCTCAGTTTGGTTTCAAGGGGCGAATTCATTGAATTTAAATATTGCGAAAATTCAACATCTTTTCTAACATAACCGGGCGTGTCAACGTTTGCCAGATTGCTTGAAAGTGCTTCCTGGCGGGCTGAAATTAAATCAAGCCTCAAATTTGTTTTATTTATTTGTCCGATAGGTGTGTAAGTCATAATTTATTAACTTCCTCTTAAGCTAATTGCTTGTTTGTACATTTCATCAATAACGCTCATTAAAGACGTTGTGGCCAACAAAGAAGCGTTTAAGCGCATAATGTCATTCACTTCTTCAAATAAATCAACGTTTGACATTTCCACATGATATTGCGCTATTTTTTGGTGGTCTTTCACAAGTTCGGCCTCGCCCGATGCTTCCGTTTTTTTGTAATTGTTTGCCCCTGCTTCTTCAAGCCCCTGCGGATTTGCAAAAGTAACAACGGGAATTGTGCCCTTGCATTCGGGTTTATCTGTCAGCGTTTTATATGTGTAAACTTGTCCGTTTTTCTTAATTTCAATTTTTGCGTAATTGACATCAAGTTTAATTCCGCCCCCCACAATATCGCCGCCGTAGGTAACAATTGTGCCTTCTTTATCCTGCGTAAATGAACCGTCGCGCGTATACAGGATTTCGCCGTTTTTATTTGTAACAGGAACAAACCCGGCACCGTCCAGTGCAATGTCAAGAGGGTTTTTTGTTCTTTTTAATTCCCCCTGGCTGAAATTTCTGCGCTCAACACCGCCCACATATCCGTTTTCGTTTAAAACGTCATCAAACTTAACGGATTTATAACTGTTTGTGTTTGTGTTACCGAAGTTTTCCGAATAATAGCCCATTTTTTCAAACTGGGTTAAAGAATTTACGGTCGTACGTCTTATTATACCCTGAAGAGTAGCCATTAACTGCCTCCTAACTGTTGCAATGCTTTTGATAAGTTACTGCTTTGAATTAAAAACATTTGGTAATTTGCCGTGAAATTGCGCCTTACGGGCATCATTTCAAAAAATTCCCGCTCCAAAGATACGTTTGAAGCTTCCAAATATCCCTGTTTTATATCAGGATTAGGAATAATTGCCCCTTCGGAAGATACAACGGAAATTCTGCCGTTGTTTTCCATTTTTCCTGTTTTTGGGTTGTAAACATTCACTGTTCCGTCTTGCGATATTTTTATATCTTCCAACTTTTCAGGCATGGTGTTTAAGCGCAGTTTTTCACCGCCCGCGGCAAGAATATTCTGCCCTTCCACCCCCAAAAGAAAGCCGTCTTTATCCATTCTTATTCTGCCGTCACGCGTTAATTTGATACTGCCGTCACGTTCCATAAGCTGCAAATAACCTTTCTGCGCCAGGGCAACATTTAGGGGGTAATTTGTTTGTATAATACGCCCCACTTTGTCGTCTATGGCAGTTGAAATTCCATGCACGCCTATAATTTCCGAAAAAGAAGACACCACAGATTCTTTTCTTTGATAACCTGTTTTGTCAAAGCCTGTCACATTTTCCGCGTTTATGCTCATAAGTTCTGTTTGCATATGCATTGCGCGTATGGATTGGGACAGACCGTCTTCGCTATAATAAATCCCGCCTTCCAGCCTCATTTTATTCCTTTCGGTTACAGCTCTACATTACGTTTAACGGCATTGTGTGAAATTTTGTTTTATGAAATTGGGGAAAAATACTTTATATAATGTATTAATGATTTTTAAAGGTAAGTCAAAACGGATTATTAAAAAAGTTATAAAGGGCGCAAGCACTAATTTTAAAAGTACCCTTAATCTTGAAGCTGCACTTCGCCGTGCTGATATTTTATATACATATATTGACCCTGCGGGCAATTTAAACGCAATTGTTTTAGACACTTACGATTTTAATCCTAGGGACCTCCGCTTAACTGTTAAAATAGCAAGAAGTGTGCAAGATGCAGGGCTTCTTAGAAATTATTACACACTTAATATCATACTTATTCCAAAAAGTATATGGATAAAGTGGTGACATCTAAAGGGCGGTTATACCGCCCTTTTTTATTCTTAATCATAAGGTATTCCCATCCATACCCAAAACAATATGCTCATAATAATTAATAATATAATATACAGAAAATCAAATTTATTCGGAATTGCCCCTTGTAAAATCTTTTTTATTGATTTTATTCCTTTGAAGCTTGACGCAACAACAAGGAGGTAAGTGGATATTAGATAAATTGCATTTATTATAAATTCACTCATAGAATCGGTAGTTATTGGAAGATCAGTTATGCTCGGGTAAGGATAATTGATGTCTATCATCAAGATTGTAACAGGCAGCCCCACAACAATCCAGCCAACTAAGCTCAAATATCCTGTATACAAAATTATTCTCAATAAAAACTTTTTCATACAGCTAAAAATACCACAAATCTGACACAAAATAAATAAGCCACGGAGCTTATTTATCCTTAATATGTAGTAAATTCGCCGTTTTATATTAACATTCCTTCTAAAATGTGGTAATATTTTATTATGGCTATTTTAAAAATAATAAAATATGGAGAAAATTCCCTAAGACAGCCTGCCAAAGAGGTTGCGAAATTTTCCAAAAAAATAAGAACACTTGTGGATAATATGTTCGATACAATGTATGCCAGCAACGGCGTGGGTTTAGCGGCTCCGCAGGTGGGCGAAGCCTTGCGCATATTTATTGTGGACGTATCAGACCCCGAAGATGCAGCACAGCCGCTTGTTTTTATTAACCCCAAAATTATTAAAAAATCGGGCGCTATGAACAGTTACGAAGGCTGCCTTAGCTTTCCCGAAGCTTATACTTATGTGAGGCGCTATTCCCGTGTTATAATAAAAGCGCAAAACCTTGAAGGCAGGCATTTTACGCTTGAATCGGAAGGCGAAACACTTTTGACAAAAGCACTTCAACACGAATTTGACCACTTGAACGGAGTTTTGTTCATTGACCATGCCCGCGATATTAATGCTACAAACGAAGTTTTGGAAAAATGCAGCCTAAAAAATGTTGAGGTTGAAAATCTTTTAAAAGAAGATAAACTTGAAGAAGAAATTCTTGAAAACATTAAGGATTACAGTTCAGAGGTGCAATAATGAAAAAAATCAAAATAGTATTTTTTGCAACTCCCGATATTGCGCTTAAAACTTTTGAATGTTTGATAAAATCCAAGGAATTTGATGTTTTGGCACTTGTAACCCAAACCCCGAAGCCCAAAGGCCGCGGCGGCAAAATTCAAGACAGTGCCGTTAAAGCTGCGGCAGTTCAAAACGGTATAATGGTTTTTGAAACGGCAAAAATTTCAAAAGACGAAGAAGTAATTTCAGCCCTTAAAAAATTAAAGTCTGACTTTTTTGTAACTTTTGCATTCGGGCAAATTTTGCCCCAGGAAGTTTTAAGCATCCCCTTTATGGCAACGGTTAATGTGCACCCTTCTTTGCTGCCTAAATACAGGGGTTCTAACCCTATAAGGGCTTGCCTTTTAAGCGGAGATTGCAAAACAGGCATTTCAACGGCAATAACCGTTTTGGAGCTTGATGAGGGCGATGTTATTTTGCAGGAAGAAATTGAAATTGATGAAAACACAAATGCCCTTGAACTTGAAGCAAAAATAAGGGAAAAAGCCCCCGATATTTTGGTGCGCACGCTTTTGGGGCTTGTTAAATGCGAACTTAACCCCTGCTGCCAGGACGGAAGCTGTGCCGTTTATACTAAAAAAACAACGAAAGAAGATAAAAATATTTCATTTTGTTCTGACGCTTTGTCTTTGCACAATAAAATAAGGGCTTTGATAGGGCAATACACTTGCCAGGCAAGCTTTAAGGGCAAAATTATAAAAATTATGAAGTCTTCTTTTGTGAAAAATGAAATACCCGCAAAATGCGGCGAGGTTTTGGACATAAGCCAAAAAGGGATTTTAGTTAAATGCGATAAAAATGCAATTTTATTTGAAGTTGTAAAACCCGAAGGCAAAGGCGAAATGAGCGCCTATGCATGGTCTTTAGGGTCTAAAATCAAGAAAGGAGACTGTTTCAATGCTTAGAGGAATAAGAGGAGCAATAACCGTAAGCAAAAACAATGAAGAGGAAGTTAAAAAAGCAACGCTGGAGCTTGTTGAGAGCATTTTAAAAGAAAACGATATTAAAACGCAAGATATCGCATTTGTTAATTTTACCGCAACATGCGATATAAATTGCGCTTACCCTGCAAAATTCATAAGAATGCAGCAAAATTTTAAAAATGTGCCGCTCACCTGCACACAGGAGATGCAAGTTGAAAATTCTTTAAAAATGTGCATTCGGGCACTTTTTTGCGTAAACACAAATAAAAATCAGGACGAGATGAAACACCAATACCTTAAAGAGGCAAGCGTTTTGCGCCCTGATGTGATGTAGAGGAAACAATGAAAAAACAAGAAATAAATTACCCTTATTTGGAAAAACCTGTTAAAATTTATACACTTGAAAACGGACACAAGATTGTTATAGCTAAAAAAACGGGCAAAATGGCAAATATAAGCAGCTGGGTTAAAACCGGCTCAATAAATGAAAATGATAACAACAACGGCGTTTCGCATTTTTTGGAACATTTAATGTTTAAGGGCACACACAAATTTAAAGCCGGCGAATTTGACAGAATTTTGGAGCGAAAGGGCGGAATAATAAACGCTGCAACGTGGAAAGATTACACATTTTATTACGTCACAATTGCAAAAGATTCGCTTGATTTAGCCATAAAAATGCATGCCGATATGATGATAGATCCGATTTTGCCTGAGGATGAAATAGGCGAAGCGTTTGATATAAAGGGCAAAATTCCCGAACAAAAGCGCGAAAGGTATGTTGTTATTGAAGAAATTAAAATGCGCGAAGATGAAAGCTGGAATAAAACGTATAATGCCGTAAACAAGTTGATGTATGAAAACCACCCTTACAGGCGCGATGTTATAGGCACGCCTGAAATAATTTCATCAATTTCGCGCGATGATATTATGGCGTATTACAGGGAATTTTATAAGCCAGATAATATTACAACCATTGTTGTCGGGGATTTTGACGAGCACGAAATTTTAAATAAAGTTATTGAAAATTTTAAGTTTTGCGATGAAACACCCGTAAATTTGCCCCAAACCACGCCTGAGTTGAAAATTGACGGGCAAAAATACACTGAATCAAAGGCAGATGTTAACACGGGCTACATTATGTTCGGGTTTTTAGCGCCGGGCGCTTGTGATTTGCAAACCAATATTGCGCTTGATTTAATTTCAACAATTTTGGGCGACGGGAAAAGTTCAAGGCTTAACACAAAATTTATTGAAAATATTAAAGAGCCGTATTATTATTGCCTTACAACCTGCCATTACCCTTTTCGCGACGGGGACAATTTCTTTATACAGGCAAATTTTGACCCTAAATTTAAAGATGTTGTTATTCAAGAACTTAAAGACGAGCTTAAAAATTTAGATAATATCACGCAAAATGAACTTAAAAAAGCCAAAAAACGCGCCAAAGTGCAATTTGCGCAAGATTCTGAAACGGTTTCAGACATTGCAGATAACATAGGCTATTATATAAGCGTTTGCGGCGATTTAAAATTCGCTTCGCATTATGAAGAAATTTTAGATACAATTGATGTTGAATACCTTCAAAATTTAGCCGCCCGATATTTAAATGAAAACAGTTGCGCCATAAGCGTTTTAATGCCAAGTGAGGATAAAGCCGATGAAATTAATCAATAAAAACGGAATTGATATAGTTGTTAAAAATAATAAAAAAACGCCAAGAGTGGCGCTGTGTTGTTATTTTGACGTCAATAAATGCGAAAAATATGCCGGTGTTTATTCCCTTTTAACAAAGCTTCTTTTTCAAGGCACAAAAACAAGAACAAGCAAGGAATTGGCGCTTGAGCTGGAAGAAAACGGCATTGAAATGAGCATTAAATGCAAGCAGGATTTTTTCCGTGTCAATGTTGTGTGCCTGAAAGAAGATGTTGATAAAGCAGTGGAAATTTTAAAAGATATTCTTACAAATTCAACTTTTGATGATTTTGAAAAAGAGGTTTTCAAGTTTAAGGGTGAAATAATATCAGATCTTGACAACCCCAAAGCCAAGGTTATTGACGGTTTTGTAAGAGAAATTTTTAAAGGGCACTGTTATTCAAATTCCCACACAAAAATTTTGGAAGAAATAGATAAAATTACAAAAGAAGATGTAAAAGATACTATCAGCGGCATAATGCAGTGTAAAAAAATTATTGTAACATCGGGCGATTTTGAAAATGAAGATGAAACAGCGCAATATTTTGTGCAGCATCTGGATTTTATGCAAAATACATACGCCGAAAATGAAGTTGAAAATGTTGCGCAAATTACGGAAAATAAGGTTGTTAAAATAGTGCGTGATGACGCAAACCAGGCTCATGTTATCCAGGGCTGGCTTATGCCTTCTTTTGAAAGTGAAGATTACACCAAAATCATTGTTATGAATAATATTTTGGGCTCATCCGGGCTTTCTTCAAGGCTTTTTTGCGAACTCAGGGATAAACAGGGGCTTGCGTATAATGTCAGAAGCACTTATGAAGTTTTAAGGC
>CAZYYK010000070.1:0-9284 GCA_964651135.1 uncultured Gammaproteobacteria bacterium
AAACCTGTTCGGGGAAGATTACTACATTGAACTTCAAGACCACGGGCTCAGGGAGCAAAAAAATTCCAACCCCGCTTTAATTAAAATTGCAAAAGAACTTGAAATTGAAATGGTTATAACAAATGACAGCCACTATCTTCTGTCAAAAGACGCGCTTTGGCATGACACACTTTTGTGCGATCAGACAAAATCTTTAAAAAATGACCCGAACCGCTTTAAATTTGCAAACAACGAATTTTATGTAAAAACGGTTGAGGAACTAAGAAAATCCTTTGCGTGGATGGATGAAGAAATGTTTGATTGCTGCATTGAAAACACGGTTAAAGTGGCGGATAAGTGCAATGTTAAACTGGATTTAGGCAAATCCCACCTGCCAAGCTACCCCGTGCCCGACGGCTATGATTTAGTTTCCTATTTTGACCACCTTTGTATGGAAGGCTTAAAAAAACGCTATAACCCGCTGACAGATGAAGTTTTGGAACGTTACGAATACGAAAAAAACGTTATCAAACAAATGGGCTTTTGCGCATACTTTTTAATTGTGTGGGATTTTATAGCCTGGGCAAAAGGAAACAACATCCCGACAGGCCCGGGTAGAGGCTCTGCGGCGGGCAGCATTGTGGCATACGCACTTGGTATAACAGAACTTGACCCAATCAGGCACAATCTCTTGTTTGAAAGATTTTTAAACCCCGAACGTATTTCAATGCCCGATGTGGACATAGACTTTTGCAAAAGAAGGCGCGCGGATGTTATTGATTATGTAACGGAAAAATACGGTGAAGACCATGTGTGCCAGATTATCACTTTTGGTACACTGGCTGCAAAAGCTGCGCTAAAGGCTGTTGCAAGGGTTTACGATATTCCATTTGCGGAAAGCAACACATTATCGGCGTTAATTCCGTCCGCCCCCGGCATAAAGCTGGATGACGCCCTGCAAGAAGGTATGGCGCTTCAAAAGTTGTGCCAAAGCGACCCTAAAGTCAAAGATTTGGTTGACGAGGCGCGCCACCTTGAAGGCTTAAAAAACCAGGTAGGCACGCACGCGGCGGGTGTTATTATTTCACACAAACCCCTGGATGAAATTATTCCCATAGCGCTTTCAAAAGAAAAAATGGTAACAACGCAATATCCGATGACGGATGTTGAAAAGCTCGGGCTTTTAAAAATGGACTTTTTGGGGCTTGAAACTTTAACCATTATAAAAGACACTTTGGATTTAATTGAAAAACGCCACCAAGTTAAACTTGATATAAATACTATCCCGCTGGATGATGAAAAGACGTTTGAAATGTTGCGGCAAGGGTATACGGATGCAATATTTCAGCTTGAAAGCAGCGGGATGAAAAAGCTTATAAAAGATTTAAAACCCACGGTTTTTGAAGATTTAGGCGCCCTTGTGGCACTTTTTCGCCCCGGGCCTTTAAATTCCGGTATGGTACAGGAATTTGTTGAATGCAAACACGGAAGAAAAAAAATAACTTACCCGCACCCCTGCCTTGAATCTATTTTAAAAGACACCTATGGAACTCTTGTATATCAAGAACAAATCATGCAGATTGCACAGGTGATGGGCGGATACACTTTAGGGCAGGCGGACATTTTAAGAAAAGCAATGGGCAAAAAGAAAATGGACGTTATGCAAAAGCAAAGAGCCCTTTTCCTGGAAGGCTCAAAGAAAAACGGCGTTGATGAAAAAATTGCAAACGACCTTTTTGATAACATGATGAATTTTGCAGAATACTGCTTCAACAGGGCGCATTCTGCTGCATACGCTTTTGTGGCATATCAAACAGCGTACTTAAAGGCGCATTATCCCGTTGAATTTATGTGTTCGAACTTAACATCTCAAGCCAATAATAAAGATAAAACCCAATCTTACATCCTGCAATGCCAAAAGCTTGACATTGAAGTTCTTCCGCCCGATATAAACAAATCCGATTCTGAATTCACGCCTGACGGCAACAATATACGCTTTGGGCTAAGGTCAATTAAAAATGTCGGCGAAGCGGTTATTGAAGAAATTTTAAAGGAAAGAGATGAAAACGGCGAATTTCAAAGCTTTTTTGATTTCTGCATACGTGTTGAAAACAAATGCTTGAACAAAAAGGTTTTAGAGGCTTTAATTAAAGCCGGAACTTTTATGGGAATTGAAAAGTGCAGAAAACAATTGTTGGAAAATATGGAAAACATTGTGGGGCAAGTGCAGAAAACAAATCGTGAAAAAGAAAACGGGCAGGTAAGCCTTTTTGCGGGACTTGAAGAAAGCGCACAGGATTTAAGCATACCCACGGTTGAACTTACGGGCAACCCTAACGATGAGTTTAGCGATGTTGAAATTCAGCAGTTTGAAAAAGATTTAATGGGAATTTACGTATCTTCCCACCCCCTTTCAAGCATTCAGGACACTTTAAAATATTTAACAACAGATACCGTGGCGGAAATTCTTGAAGCCCCGCAAAACGATAAACTTGTTGCTATATGCGGGCTTCTGACCCAGGTTAACACAAAAGCAACCCGCAAAGACCCTACAAAATTCATTAAAACAGGCTTCATTGAAGATTTAACCGGACGCATGGAATTTGTTTCTTACCCGCGAACCACTCAAGAAATAGGGCATCTTATTATAAATGAACAAAAGGTTATAATGAAAGGCAAGGTGCGCCTTCAAGACGAAGAAGTAAGTCTTGTAATTCAAGAAATTAAGCCAATTCAAGGTGTAAACCTTGCAACTGTAACATTTAAAGAAGAATTGTTGCCGGAAGAAATTGTCCTTTTAAAGGAAGTATTGGCGCAACATAAGGGCGATGACCCAATTGTTATTGATTTTGAAGACAAAGAAAGCGAAAGCGGCAGGGTGCAGGTGCTTGCAAGCAAGAGAATTTGGGTTAACGCCACAAACAGCCTTGAACAGGATATTTACAAAGACTTTAAAAACAAAGTTGAGGTTGAAATAAGATCTTTAAACTAAAACTATCAAAAATGTAAAAGTTTGTTAATAAAGCATGCCTTACGTAAGGAAAAAGAGTAAAATTAACTTATGAAGGAAATAACCATAATTTCACCCGTTAAAATCCCGCAGGATATTTACGATTTTACAAAAAACGTAAAATGCAGAGATTTTTACGTTTATCATCACAAGTTCATGGGCAAAAATTTCGAATTTGTAAAAGATTATATTGAAGCGGCCAAGCACTGCAGCAGCAAAATTTTTGTAAATTTTAAACACAGTATTTTTGAAGAAGATCTGCCGCAAATCAAAAAATTTATTGAATTTTTAACAACCACAAAAATTGACGGCATTTTTGTAAATTCTTACGGGGTTTTGGAAATTATCAAAACAATGGATTTGAATTTCAAGGTTGCAATAGACAGTTACTTTGATATCCACAATATTTGCGGCGTTGAATTTATGGAAATGTTTCACAAAATTGATAAATTGACAATAACAGAAGAAATTTACACAAAAAACCTTGAAAAAATAAGGCGCTACGTTAAAATTCCTCTTTCCGTTGACAGCGATAACCTGCCCTGGCTTGCGGAAGACATTATAAATTCAAAGGCGATATCGGATGTCATCATAAAAGGCAAGTTTGAAACTTCAAAAGATATTTTAAATGCCATAAAGCTGGTGGAGAGGATTTTGGAAAAACCCAAACTCTTTAAAGACCAAAAACTGCCGTTTAAACATGTGCGCAAAAGTTTTTATAAAACAAACCATTTTTCGGGCGAGATGATGTCGGCAGAAGGGCGCGATTTTAAATTTGCAAAACATATCAAAAAATATGATTGGCAAACGCCTGCTTTGAAATTCGACGAAGATTTTGAATATTCAAAATTGGATTTGCCCAAACTGAATTTAAGGCTTGCAAGTTTGGAACAGTTAAAAGAAGCGGGTGAATTTATTGAAAAATATAAGTTTAACCCCATAAATTCAATTGAATACGGCGAAGTTGCATCCACCGTTGACCTTTCGACGAAGAGTTTTGACAGAATTATTATGGATGTTAAAGAATTTTGTAAAAAATATAAAATCGACCTTAACCTCTCGACGCCAAGAATTTTAATTGAAAGAGATTTTGACAGGGTTTATGAAGCAAATAAAGCGCTTGCACTGCAAGACCCGAAGCCGCAAAGCATTGTTGTGAACAATATAGGTTTTTGGTGGGCAATTTTAAATGACAAGCAATTGCAAGATACACAAGTGGATATAGGAAGCGGCATTAACCTTTTAAACAGCCTTGCAATTAAATGTTTAAGCAACCTAAACCCCATAAGGGCAATTGATTTTAGCACGCTGGGCGGCATTGCAGCCATTGAGGAAGAGGGGATATTGCATAAAATTGTTTGGGATGAAGAAAATATTGCAAAAACCCTTAAAAAAACCCGCCGCCTGATCCAAACCAAAAAAATGTTCATAGGGGGGTGCTTAAGGGTGGAAAGCCTCGGCCTTTGCCCTTTGAATTGCGATAGTGCAGTTGTATCAAGGCTCTCATGTTCGGCGCCCTGCCATCGCGGGCACTGGTGTTTGAAGGACCCTTCGTTAGATAAAATTTTGCCTTTTGTGGTGGACGGTTTTTGCAAAATGCATATGTTTGAAGACGTTATTGTGCAGAATTTTGAACAAATTCCTTATTACAGAGAACTTGGAATTGATGAATTTATAATTGATTTTAGCGCAATCCACTCGCCCTTAATTCCCGATGTTTTAAAGAATTATTTAACGGTTTTAAAAGAAATTTACCAGGGGTAATCGTCTTTGAATGCGGCAGCCGGTGCGAATGCTGACGTTACGCTCAGTAACGGCAGCGAAGCACAACGATGGCGACGTTGCGACGGAGGCGAGGAATCCGAGCCGCAGAAGCGGACAAATCTTTGATTTGACAGGAGCCAAACTTAGCTTTTACCAGGGGTAATCTTCTTTCATCTCCCACCCGTCCTTCGCAAGTCTTGCCGCACAGCATAGGCCACTTCCTGTTTTTAAACAGTGGTTGTTTATATTGGCAGCACCGTTGGCGTAACAATAAGGGCGAATTCCCTTGTCTGTTCTTACAAAAACGAATAAATCACGCCCCGCTATATTTGGTTTTTTAGAGCCGTTTAAGTCTACATAAATTTCGCTGTTTTCAGAGCCTTCTCCCGTATAAGAAAAAATTATATAAAGTATGCCGTCCTGGCTGTAAAACGTTGTTCTTGCTTCATGCGAAACTATAGCTCTTTCAATAGTATTTCCGTTAGGATTTATCCAGGGAAAAATGCTTTCATATCCGCAATTTTGATAAGTTGTACAAATTCTTTCAATCTTAAAATAAGGCTTCCAGTATCTGTTAAAAAATTCTGCCGTACCGATATCCATTGCCTTATCCCAAGTTTGATACATACCGTTTTGCGCCTGTGAATTGTTATATGCCTGGCTTAGCGTTGAATATACTTTTTTAAGTTTTACAATTGTCTGCTGCTTTTGATAATTACGCACAACTGTGGGGATTGTAAGTGCGGCAACAACGCCGATTATTGCTAATGTAATTAAAACTTCTGCCAAGGTGAAAGCTTTTTGCTTATTAGATCCTGAAACCCTCTCCGAGGACCCGGCTTTGTAAGGCTCACAAACTCGCCAACAAGCAGGTGCAAGTTCAGGATGACAGAACAAGTGGTTGAAAGCTAAATTGTCAGACCCCTCCTTCCCCGTTGCTTTATTGCTTTTTTTCATTTCTTCCACCTTTCATCAATTATGTTTTAATTGTATCAGTTTTTTTCAAACTTTGCAAACAAAGCAGTAAATCAAAAATATATAAACTTTATACTTGCATATTATTTCATTTTCCGCTATTATTATGTTCACAGGATAGTTTCCGAAGATTTGATAGAAGTTATAAGGAAAAACAGGTTTATGTTAGAATTATTAATCAGAAAAAATTCCCCTAAAAATATCCTTGAAGAATTGGATATCAACGACATTTTTTCAAAACTAAAAGAATTATACGGCTATTGGGACATTGAAGAAGATAGAAAAAGATATTTGACATCCGTTATTAAAAATTACGGCTACCTTTTATACCCGCACTATCAAGTTTTGGATGAACTTACCGAGGGCGAAATTATATTTGCCCTGGAGCAAAAATTCATAAACGAAGGTGTGTATGACGGCGAAAAATTTATCAAAATAAAAAACCCTTCTGCCTTGGCAAGGGGCAATGTGAAAAATTCAAACTGGTTTAAAAGGGAAGGGCACAACATCAAACTTGTGTCATTATCTGCCCTTGCAGACGGCGAAAAAACAAAAGACACCGGTAAATTTATACAATGGCTTGCGCAGGTAATAACCCTGCCTTGCGGCAACAAAAAAGAAGGCGTTTTGCCTTCAACTTTATATTTAATTCCCTTTCATCCGCGTGAATTTGAATGCGCCTATCTGCCGCAATCAAGTGAAATAAGCCCGAAATTAGAGGATGAAAAATTAAAAAAATTCCTGGGGCTTGATGTTCAAACACAGGTTAAACTTTTTATAGCGTTAACGCAGCTTAGCGGGCATCCTGTTATTTATGACATTTTGCCTCAAACGGGAAGATTTTCAAAAATTGTTCTTTCAAAACCTTACGTTGCAAGGTGGTTTGATATAAATGAATTAACAAACAGCATTGAACGCTTTGTTGAAATTGTTGTTAAAAATTTAAGGGCAACCAAAGATTACACAAAAGATGATATTCAAAAAACCAAGGAAGTTTATATTGCAATTTTAAAAGGCTCAAAGAAAAAATACACGCAAAAGCAAAAGAAAATTGTTGATAAAATTGAAGAAGATTTGAAGGAATATAAAATTTTGGCTTCTTATAAAATGTCTTTTAAGGCAAAACAGGATGAAATTTTAGAAAAAGTTGAAAAAATAATAGAAACTGTTAATTGCACCAAGCCAAAAGAAGAAAAAGACATCAAAAATCAAAAAGAAATTGTGTGTGCCTTAATTCAAGAAGGGCTCTGGCCTGCCCCCGGCGGTGCCTGGTGTTCTGCGGGCGTACCGATATTTGATAAAATGCACCAAAGCAAAGAATATCCGATGTTTAAACACTACAACTTTAAAAGTGAAGATGTGACGCATTTTGCCAACCTTGATTGCCAAACGCCTTATTATTTTATATATCTTGAAAACGGCAAATATAATTATAAGGTTATTGATTTTTACTTGAATTACACAAAATGGCTTCAGGAAGAATTTAATTTTGACGGCTTCAGAGTGGACCATATTGATCATGTGGTGGATGAAGTATCGCAGAAAAATGATATGCCCATAAGTTACAGAATTCCTGCCAGGGTTTTGGGCAAAATGAACAAGCAAATGAAAAACGCGCACCCCTATTTTGCGCTTTTGGCAGAATATATGCTTTGGGATAAATATTACAGGGAATACCACAAAGATATGCATTTTGACCTTCTTTGGGGCAACGATATTGTGTGTCAATTTTGCAAAACCCCAAAACAGATTATTGAAGACAACCGCGAATTGGCTGAGTACAACAAGAAAGAGGGCGGCAAAAACCCGCTGTCAATTTTAAAGGCTTACAACAATCAAGACGGGGAATTTGAAGCAATTGATCAGTACCCGGGGCAGATGGGCGAAGCCGGCGCTTTATTTAAATGGTTTAAATACAAATTTTTGCCGGGCGGAAAGGGCGCAAACAGGCCTTCGCTTTTGGTTGACGGCGATGAGAGCTTCACCAAAACAGGCGTTGAGCGCATTATAGGCAAGGAAGTTTCAATGGTGCGCAACAAAAGCTGGTTTTTCTTTGAAAAGTTTGACGCCATAAACCGCTTTGTTGAAAATTGCCCTTTAATTTTAAACGGTGAGGCAAAATTAGTGGTGCAGGAAGACGACGGTTTTGCGGTTTGGAAAATAGAGCACAAATGCAGCAGCCAAAGCCTGCTTGTTGTTACAAATTATTTTGCACCCATCGAAAAGGTTGAAGAAAAACAAAAAGACGGAAGCTGCAAAAGGGTTATAAGAAAAGGGCACCCCGTTCATAACAAAACCGTTGTTTTGGATAAGGATGAAAAACTTGTTTCTTATTACGAATTTGATTACGATGAAAAACAAAAGTGCGTTTTTGCCAAAAAACCGCTTATAGATGAAATTTATTGTTCAATAACCTTTAATACTTTGCAGCCTTCTGAATTTAAAGTATATAAGGTTGTGCGTACAAAATAACCCATTAAAATATACATTGCCGCCGTCAAAAGTATAAGAAAAATCAGCCAAGATAACTTAGCTGATATAAAAAAAGCACAAATAATGGCGTTAGCCCAAAATGTCGAGAGTTTCGCTATTATCCTCGTTTTGAACACTTGTGTATGTGGCAAAGGGGTTTGAGCCCCTTTTATCTTTGGAAAGTTCTGCTGTTGAGAACACTTCCGTTGATTTTGGAAGAGGATAGATTTCCCTTGTTGTTTCTTTATCGCCCTCTGTTATACCTATTGTCATTTTGCCTTCTACATTTTTGGCAACGTTAGAGGGGATGTAAAGAGCGCTTGCGGCTTGCGCGTTCAAATAATTCGTATTTACATTCACAGCGTTTAAGCTTGAGTTGTTAGATGCAATTTGTTTTTGAAGTTCAACAGATGTTCTTGAATTGTATAAATCAATGCCTTGACCTGCCCTTGTGAATTTGCTTAAATCAACCTGGCTTAAAGTGGATGTTTTACCTTGTGCGCGGCCAAGAATTTCTGATGTCACCTGGCTTAGGCTTGCAGTATCCACGTTTAGCCATTTGCTCGAAGAAGATATTTGATTTACATTCATCCCTGCTGACATTTTTTGCTCCTTGTTACATTTTAGTTAACGGAGTTTTAGTGTTCAACTTTAGGAATCAAAGTTATTTTGTTACAAAGCTTAATAAAAATGCAGTGCGTTTTGTGCACTGCATTTAATATTTTTTAATTATATTGTTTTAATATGAGCTCTTACTTCTAACCGGAAGGCTGTAATGCCTCAAAGTTTGCTAGTGCACGCTGAAGCGCACCGTTGGCAGCGCTGATATCATAGTCAGCCGCTAGAAGTTCTGCCCTCAAAGCTCCGTTCATTCCTGTTCCTGAAGCCAAGAGTGAAGTTTTTCTTGATGTAGCTGCATTGTACGTTTCTTGCGCCGTTTCAAGTGCGTCTGCAGCCTCTTCGAGTGCTCTGGTATCTTCGGCTGCTCCAGCATCTCCGGTAGAATCGCTGCTATCGCCTGAAGTATTTTGTCCGGCAGGAAGTTCTTCACCATTGCTTTTTACTTCATTTTCTTTTTGAATAA
>CAZYYK010000071.1:0-8898 GCA_964651135.1 uncultured Gammaproteobacteria bacterium
TCGGTTATTATATCATAATCTTTGCCGTCATCGATTTTTACGTTATTGCCATAGTTAATAAATGCGTCATAACCGCCGTCACCCCAAAGTTTTGCGCCATTACCATAATTGACAATTGCATCATCGCCGTCTTGGCCGCCAAATCTTAAGCCTTTGGTGTCGTCTTTTTGCAAATCTGCATTATTTATGATGGTATCATTACCGTCTTCCCCATAAATATCTAAATCGCGGCATTCACCATCTATTATAATGGTGTCATCGCCTTTTTTTGCTTTGACAACTAAATTTTCTGCATTATTGACAACAATGGTATCATCGCCTTCTGTGCCTTCAATTTCTGCATTTTTTAAATTTTCAATATGCCATAATCCGTTTTTATCTTGCCAAATATTATCATACATATAATCTCTTATTGAATCTTCTCCCGGCGCTTTGCCTTTAAAGTTAATTTTAACGCCATTGGGTAAAATGCAATAGCTATCTGTAACTTTACAAGCTTCTAAAAGTTCCAAAGTTTCACGGTCGCTTTTTCGCTCTGCATTTGTTATGTCTAAAGGTTTTCTCCCGGCGCTTTGTGCGTCTTGAGCAGGCTCATCCGGCAGAATTGTTTCTGTTGCAGTTGCGCTTGGTGGTGGTGTTTCAATACTTGCAGAAGGCGCAGGTGTTTGGGTTGGTGTTTCAGTTACGCTTGGTGGTGGTGTTTCAATACTTGCAGAAGGCGCAGTTTCACCCACTGTATTAAAAACAAATGCTCTTATTTTTTCATCTATTGAAGCATCCGGCGTGTATATGTCATCACCGTCTTGAACGCTTTTAAAATCATTCTCATCGTTAATGAAAATGTAATCGGAAATATTGCCTAGAAGTTCGCCGTCATTGTTATAAAATTCTCCGCTATCTTTTAAATAATAGCCTTGGGTGTGGCCATTATTACCGCATACTAAATATTTCTCGCGGATTTGCCCGTTTTCATCAAAATCATAGGATAAGTCAGGCAATATGTACCCTGCATAAGATGTTTTGCCTCTGCTGTAATAAGTATCAGTTCCGCCATAATCATTTATTTGCGTAGCGTCGCCAAAATTATAATATGTATTTGAGTTAAAACTGTCATTAATAACTGTGCCTTCACTGCCTGAACCTATAAAGTAGGTGTTTTCCCCACCTTCATCTTCAGTGTTGCAGCCTTTTGAATCCAAAAACGTTACTTCATCGTCCCGGTAGCTTGTTTTTACGGAAACATTTTCAGAACCGTAAACGATTATTTTAGAACTAACATCATCTGCACCCACAATTTGTGCGTTTTTTAAACCCTTAAAAATATAAGTGTCGCCTTCGCCGTCTCCGTCGCTGTCTGCCCAGAATATGCTTGAGGCAAGCTGGTCGGCAGATGTTATTTCTTCTTTATTTACAATTATACTTGTGCCATCTTCAAGTTCATAGATTACTTTGTTGTAATCTATTGGATGGTCATAAGTGTAGACAATTTTAGATACGTCAATGCCCATTTTCTCTCTCATTCAGGTAAAAATTTCAAAGGGTATATATTAAATAAAAACAATTTATATAAAAAACATGACATCAAGAAATCAAAAAATGACCGCAAAATAAGTAAAACGCCGCTCTTTCAAGGTTTTTACAGTTAAAAATTATGTAAATTTTTGTTAAGTTCCAAGCAAAACCACGGGTATGTCCTGCTCCTGGGCATATTTTCTTAAAAATAAAGGTATGTAATTTAATCTGTCTTTTCTGATAAACACAGCCTGAATTTGCCCCCGCGTTATTAAAATTTCGTTATAACTTTTGTGTTTTTTCTTTTTATCTTCATTGGCATCATCCAGCGCCGCGCACAATTTACTTGCAATATCAGGGTTTTGGGCTTCAATTTGTGCGGGTGTCATATTTTGATATTTTTCAACAAACCTGATGTATTGATTATCGCTTAAATTCAACGCTTTTTTAAATAAATCGGGAAAATAGTTTCGCTCCCTGTTTTGGCCGAGCGCAAAGTCTTCCCGTCCTAAAAGCCTGTCTTTAATATCTTTGTTTGTGCCTGATGCAAAATCTTCGTTTTTGCCTGCATGGATATTATTTGTATCAACATCTAAAATAACGCCAAAATCCATGTAAGTTTTAAAATCACGGGTCGGGTCTGTTAAATAGGAAGTTGAAATTAAAGCACCGCTATCTAAGGCGGAAAGATAATCCAAAGAGCCCAGGTTTTGTTCCGAGTATGTATGTATGGCATGCAAAAGAATTTTCAGGTTTTGCACGCTTGTGCCACGCCCAAAGCCTATGCTTTCAAAATCAGAAACAGCATTTAAATCAATAACTTTATTTTGAACACCGCCCTCGTCTAAAGTTAAAACGCCCGCGCCTTCTTTTAATTCGGAAGCTTTCGGGAACTTTGAAACAGGCAAAAGCGGCTGGGTTTTTTTAAATATTTCAATTTGCGCCCTCATTTTTTGGGTTTTTTCATCAAGCGCGGGGGCAAATTGTTTTACATAAAACCCTTTATCGTCTATTCCCTTTAAATCAGCCCCTGTAAAAATTCTTGCAAGTTCAAATAAATTCCCGCATTTAAGCTCAAACGCTTTTCCCGAAAGAGTTTTTCCATCCCCCAAACATACCTGCTCAAGCCAGTCGTGGTTTTTAATCAAATCATACAGTTTTATTTGTTCATGCGCGCTAAAACCAAGCTTTTTTGAGATAAAATAAGCGTCCGCGGCGCTCTGGCGCGGATGACCTTCATCATTTTTGCCTTCTTTTTTGGTAATATCGTGCAAAAGCGCTGCTGTTAACATAATTTTTTTATCGGAATCCGAAAGTTTTTCAAATTCAGGGTTTTTTATAACTTCGCTTAAAACCTTAAGCATATGAACATCAAGAGTGTATATATGCCCTGAATGCTGCTCTTTACCTATGGTTGATCTGAATTCGCCCAAATATTTTAAAACATTATTCAAAGTTTTTTCTAAAACGGGGTAGCCGCCAATTGTAACAGGGTTATCGGTGCTAAATTCCAAAACAGCTTTTTTAACATCCAAAAACGCACTTTCTATGTCATATCCCATATTTTGCGGCAGGGGCTTATTCTCAACAACAACAGGGTAGCCCGTAAGCTTATTTTCTTCATCAATGTTAAAGCCAAAATATTCACAAACCCGCACTTTTTCTGTTTGTGTGAAATACCGTGTTTTTTGGGCAATTTGGCTTACAAAATCTTTTGTTGAAATTTTCATATCAATCTTCAAATTATTGAAATCGACCGTTTTTAATTCCTGCGCAAGGTCAAAAAGGCTTTTTTCAAACGCTTCAATTTGCGCTTCTGTAAGATAATTAACCTCAATTCCTTGAGAAAGCTTTATTTCTGTCAAAAATTCATTGTAAGTTTCTTTGTCATAGGGCAAAATGCCTATTAAAGTTTTCATAGCGCCGCTTATTAAAGAACTTCTGTGTTTTATGGCGCACCTTGCCATTTGGCTTCTTTGCGCTTTGGTAAGTTCGCAAATGCTGCCCTTACCCACACACGGGGCAAAATCCATCATCATATCAAGAGATGAAAAATCAATATCCCTAAAATCCACTTTTGGATATGTGCTAAAAACCTTTCTTATAACTTCAATATCTTCAGGGTCTTTTGACAGTATGCCCAAAAGCTCTTTTGAAGATAACTCTTCAAGAATATTTTGCCGCTCGCCTTCTTTGCTCACTAAATCCACACCCGATAAAACACGTGCATTTTGCGCTATTAAATTAACTGTTTTTTTCGGCAATTTCAAAATAGAAAAAGGGTGCTCTTCGCTTAATCTGCCTAAAAGGCTTTGTGGCATTAAAGCCCCCGGGCGCGGTTTTAGGGCAATTGAATTTAGCCTTATGGCATTATTTAAAACGTTTTGAGCGGTGTTTGTATCTGCAATTAAACCATACAGGGTTTTGTTGCTCAAATCGTCTAAAAGCCCTGTTTCCTTACAGCCTGAAGGCGAAAACCTTATTTGCGACAAACCTTCCATCGTGTCTTTAAGGGTTTCAAATTCCTCTGCGTTTTTTCCCCCAAGGGCGCAAAAGGCTTCATGATATAGTGTTTGCGCCAAGCCTGTTCTTTCGCCAAAATGCTTTATCACAATAGAGTTCAGCCCCGCAATATTTTGAATAAACTGGTTAAAATCCTCAGGTTTTTTTAACGCAACGGCAAGCAAATTGGCGCAATTGGCGTGGTTTAGAAGGTTATCATCTTCAAAAGGATTGCCGCAATTTGTGCGCTGTAGCGTTTTTATATTTTGCGCAGCCAAATTTGTGTCATCATCGTTTAATTCTGAAACATCGGCTAAAAAATCAGGGTCTAATTTTGCTAAAATATCATTATCAATTTTCCCGAAAAGCTTTAATTTCCCGTCATATGTTCTTTTTGCTTTTTGGTATCCTTCAGACTGTTCAAATTTATCATCCAAAGTATCTAACGAAAAGGGGCGGTTTGCGGCATATTCAAATTTCGGCGCTTGGTGCACAGGATTGTAATTGCCGAAACCTATCTTGTTAAAACTAATCTTGTTCATATCTTGTAACTTCATCGGGGACAAATATATAAAGCTCCTAAAATTAAAATTTGCCCCAATACCCCTTAGCGTAAAGAAATGTTAAATATTCCAGCCATTTGCACCTAATTATTTTTATTGTACAATGTTATTATAGCACTTAGGGGAGAAATTATGGCAGAGGCTACCGGACAAGGATATGATGCAAGTAATATAAGAGTTTTAGAGGGATTAGAGGCAGTAAGGCTTCGCCCCGGCATGTATATAGGCACAACATCGCAGCGCGGGCTGCACCACTGTATTTACGAAATTGTGGATAATTCAATCGACGAAAGTTTGGCAGGGTATTGTGACACTATTTATGTTTATTTAAATGCTGACAGCTCAATAACGGTGCAGGATAACGGACGCGGCATTCCTGTCGACATAAAAGAAGACAGCGGAAAATCTGCCCTTGAAATTGTGCACACAATACTTCATGCCGGCGGAAAGTTCGGTGACGGCAGCTACAAGGTTTCAGGCGGTCTGCACGGCGTTGGCGCTTCTGTTGTAAACGCGTTATCGGAAAAATTTGTGGTGGAAGTTTCGCGCGAAGGCTGGGTTTATAAACAGGAATATTTAAGGGGTGAACCCGTTCACAGTGTTGAAAAAATAAAGCAAACGGATGCAACGGGCACAAAAACAACATTCTGGCCTGACCCTGAAATTTTTACGGAAACAACAGAAATTGACACTGACGTTATTTCAAGCCGTTTTCGCGAAATGGCGTTTTTGAATAAAGGTTTAAAAATTATATTTGTTAATAAAAAAACAGACAGCAAAGAGCAGGTTTTCCACTATGAAGGCGGAATTGCAAGCTATGTTGAACTTTTAAACAAAAATAAAACCCCCATGTTTGACCCGCCAGTTTACATAGATAAAACAATAGACGGCATTCAGGTTGAAATTGCAATGCAATACACAGACGCCTACACAGAAAACGTTTTAAGCTTTGCAAACAATATTAACACGCATTCGGGCGGAGTGCACCTTACGGGCTTTAGAAACGCAATTACGCGCGTTTTAAACGATTACGCCAGAAAAAATAATATTTTAAAAGATAATGAAGCAAATCTGGCTGGTGAAGATGTCAGAGAAGGGCTTACCGCAATTATTTCCGTAAAACTTGCAAACCCCGAATTTGAAGGGCAGACAAAGGAAAAATTGGGAAATGCCGAAGTTACCCCCGCCGTTCAAGATGTTATAAGGGATAAATTCCAGGAATGGCTTGAATTTAACCCCAAACACGGCAGAACGATTATTGAAAAAACTTTGCAGGCGCAGCGCGCAAGGGAAGCGGCAAGGAAGGCACGAGAATTAACAAGAAGAAAATCAGCTCTTGAAAATTCAACGCTGCCGGGCAAACTGGCGGATTGTTCTTCACGCGAAGCAGACAAATGCGAACTTTACATAGTTGAGGGCGATTCTGCGGGCGGAAGCGCAAAACAGGGCAGAAACAGAATGTTTCAGGCAATTTTGCCGCTTAGGGGCAAAATTCTAAACGTTGAAAAAGCAAGGCTTGATAAAATCTATAACAATAATGAAATTAAATCAATGATTCAGGCAATGGGTGTGAATATCTCCAAAAACCCCGAAGAAGTTGATATTGAAAAATTGCGTTACCACAAAATTATTATTATGACTGACGCGGATGTTGACGGCGCGCACATAAGAACCCTTATGCTCACGTTCTTTTTCAGATACGCACGCACTTTGCTTGAAGAAGGCCACATTTATATAGCACAACCGCCCCTATACAAACTGACAATAGGCAAAACCTCCGAATATCTTTATGATGACAGAAGTTTGGACAGAAAAATCCGCGACAGAGGCGTTTGCGGCTTGAGCCTGTACAACAGCAAAAAAGATGCATGCCTGGCGGACGCCAGTTTAGAGCAGCTGTTGTATTCAATGGCAACGTATTACCGCTCTTTTAACAACCCTATTATCAATCAAATGCCGTCTGTTATTGTGCGCGGCCTAATTCGCTCTGATATTAAGCTTGCGGATTTTGAAGATTATGAAAAAATCAAAAAAATTCAAGAATATTTAGAACACTATATTGCAGATCACGCCAAAAATTACGGTATTATTGAAGCTAAAGACTATAAAACTTCAATTAAAGAAAACTCCGAAACCGGAAGATTTGGTATTAAGGTGGATTTAGGCAATGATATTGAACCTGTTTTAATAACACAAAATATGGTTAAAAGTGCCGAATTTGAGCGCCTAAAAAATTCATACCCTTCTATACGGCCTTTCTTAATTGAAGAAGAAAAGAAACTCACCTTAGAAACAGGCGAAGGCTGCGTGGAAATTACATCTTTCAGCCAGCTTCAGCGGATTATTGAAGAAAGAGGCAAAAAAGGCATTCAAATGCAGCGCTTCAAAGGGCTTGGCGAAATGATGCCGCAGCAACTGTGGGAAACCACCATGGACCCTGCAAACAGAACTCTTTTAAAGGTGTCGGTTGAAGACGCCATGTTGTGCGATGAATTATTTGACATTTTAATGGGCGATAATGTTGCGCCAAGGCGCGAATTTATTGAACAAAACGCGGTTTACGCCACAAACATTGATACTTAAATGCTCAGAGCAGTTACTATTTTATAGATGTCATCAAGCCGCTCGGGTGTTAGGGAATTGATTTTATCGTTTATGACTTTGATTTTTGACTCTGCAGAGCTATTGTGTTGAATTTCGTTATAATCAAAAAAATATTTTGGTTTCAGATCGTAAATATCGCACAATTTTTCAAGCACCCTGTAAGAAATAAAAGATTTCCCCGTTTCAAGCTTGCTTATAACCTGCGTTTGCACACCTATTGCCTCTGCCAGTTTTTCCTGCGTCAGAGCATAATTTTCCCGTAAGGCTTTAATTTTTCTGCCAACTTCTTTTCTTATATTTATCATATTTAAACATTATTATTTTTTTCCTCGTATTTCAATACGATTTTAAGATTTTTATGTCTTTTAAACGTATATTTATGTTATTATATTCTTAAAATATTATTTGAAAGAGGTATAGTATGAAAAAACAAGGTTTCACACTTGCAGAAGTTCTTATAACTCTTGCAATAATTGGCGTTGTGGCGGCACTTACAATCCCCACGGTTGTGCGCAATTACCAAAAACAGCAAACCGTAGTGCAGCTGAAAAAAGTGTACAGCGCCTTAGCAAATACCACAAACCTTGCAATTGCAGAGCATGGGCCCATTGAAGGATGGGAAGTTGGCAAAATGGGCAGTGGTGCAGCTGCCCAAAAATTTGCAGATACTTATATGATTCCTTACTTAAAAGTATCTAAAAATTGCGGCACGGACACAACAGATGCTTGCGCATTTAAAAATACATATCTGAATAGAAGCACCACAGGTCAATTTGGCTCTGCTTGTACACGTTTTTATTTAAACGACGGGATATTAATAGCGTTGGAGTTAAGATATTACGGTTATGACCCTACCCAAAACCTGACGGCAAGCATATATGTTGACATAAACGGGCAAAAGGCGCCAAATATGTGGGGTAAAGATATATTTGCATTTGATTATCGAATAAAAAATTATGTTTCGGGCAATAATGGTCAATTTGCAGCATGGGGAAGTACATGTACGAGAGAGAAGATACTGCGCGACACATGGGGCTGCCACAAGGAAGGTGCAGGCAGCTATTGTTCGGGGCTTATTATGAAAGACGGCTGGGAGATTAAGGATGATTATCCTTGGTAGAATGCGGTTTACGCCACAAACATTGATACTTAAATTACCATGGGTAATCGTCGCTGATTTTTCACCCGTCTTGCATAATAAGCGCTGCGCAAGCAGTGCCTGTACCGTTTTTTGTGCATGAAATACCGGTACTTTCAGATATTATATAATCTCTTGATGAAAAAATGCCTATAGGTAAAAATCTTCCTATGACTTTTGGATTTGTGTTATATACCCAATAGTTAAATTCAAAAATATCTTTGCCTATGGTGTTGGGGCTTTTTTGCCCGTTTATATCAACATATATTATTAACCGCTTGTCTGTATCTGTATTATAAATAGAGCCTGATATTATAGTACCGTCATTTAAAAAGAATCTGGTATAACCTGAACCGATAACAACATAATTACTTTGATTTAATGGCCTGCGCTTAATTTCACAAGTCTCAGTTGTGTTTATACCGCAATTTTTAGATACTTTTAAGTAAGGAATTAAATATTTATTTACAAAAGCTTCTGCTGCCTGTGGGCTGTGATGTTCACCAAATTCCCACCCTTCCATAGGCCCGTTATCTGCAATTGCAAGGTTTGTGGTATTTGCTAAGGCGCTGTACACTT
>CAZYYK010000072.1:0-8783 GCA_964651135.1 uncultured Gammaproteobacteria bacterium
TTTTTTTCAAAAAAGAATTGCTCAATTTCAAAACCCGTCGGGATATTTGCCAAAAGAGCCTGCAATAAAACGTTATTTTCATTCTCCTTATTTAAAATAAAAAGAATTTTATATGTAGCTGATTTTTTTAATTCCATTGTCGTATGAAGCAATTCTACATTAAAGAATTAAATAACACAAGTTTTGCTTGCTAAAAAATTTTTTGTTGGTACAATTAGAATACATTCCTCAGTAGCTTCCTGTTTGCGATCGCGAACGTCAGTTAGAAATTCGGAGCAGGCGGAGCCATTGAGGACAGACAATTAAATAATTTAAAACGCACATTCCTCAGTAGCTCGCACGTGAGTGAAGCGAACGTCAGTTAGAAATTCGGAGCAGGCGGAGCCATTGAGGACAGACAATTAAATAATTTAAAACGCACATTCCTCAGTAGCTCAATGGCGGAGCAACCGGCTGTTAACCGGTAGGTTGTTGGTTCGAGTCCAACCTGGGGAGTTTTTAATTAAGGCGTTTTTGAACCAACAACCTATTGTTGGTAAGAGTCTACGACAAACAAGGCGAGTAAATACGAGCCGTAGTTTGACGGATGCAGCCAGCTAAGTTTCAAGGACTTTTAGTCCGTAGAAACTTGTGTGTCTGCCAACCCGGGGAGTTTTTATATGCCAACCGGCCCAAAAAATTTAGCTATACTTTAGCAAGCCCTTCATGTCAAAGTGCCAAAGTTCAACTCTGGGCGGGGCAAAATTGCCGCCCCATCTGAATACATCCGGCATTCCCTTTTCTCTTGCCATTTGTTTTCCCATTCTTAGCCATTGTCTGCCCAGGGCGCTTCTGGCGTCTTTCCCGTCGGGATACCGCGCTCTAAGGTCAGCCGCTAAACCAAATTCATGCGCCGAACTACCCGGCTTTGCCGCAAGTCCTCCGGGTCCTTCTTTTGCGTATATGGCTTCTTGTGCAGCACGGCTTCTGTATAAAGAAGTCCATGTTATTTTTATGTCGTGTTCTTTGGCGTAATCGCACAAATTTATAAGTTGTTCTTGCATTATGGGCTTAAGTTTTCTAAAGCTTGCTATCAGAGACGGACTATTAAACCAGTATTTGGCAAATTCGGCCTCTGTTTCAGGTATTTTTATCGGGGTTATCCTGTTTCCGTCTGTATCAAAATTTGATTCTGTATTTTCGCTTATAATCTTGTCTGTATCTTTTTTCTGCTCAAGCTGTGCCAATTCCGTCTTTAAGGTTTGTATGGCGCTGTTTAAGCTGCTTAAATCTTGCGTTTCTTTAGCTTGCAATCTTTGTATCTCGCCTTTTGCATCAGTAATAACCTGTTTTACCCCCGGCGCAATAGAGTCTTCATATTCTTCCAAAATTTTATCCAATAATCCTGCCTTTTGCCCTTGAAGATTGGATTTTTCTTGTTCTAACCTGCCTTTTTCTTGTTGTGCTTTGTCCAAAGCAGTAGCGGCAGCTTGTTTAGCACCCTCAAGTTCTCTGTTTTTAGCTTCAAGGTTACCGATTTTTCCAGATATGCGCCCTTGCGCCGCCGCATCATTTTTAGAAACACCGGCTTGTGCTTTTAAATTTGATATTTGTTGTGAAACAGAACCTATTGCCGTGGCACAGGAAGCACTTTTTGCGGTGGAATCTTGAATAATGCCTTCCTGAGCTTGAATTGCGGTTGTTGTGCCGCTGATTTGTGTGTCCAATGCGGCATTTTGCGTAGCATATTCGCTCATAGCCTCAGCAGGAACACCCGAACCTTCTTTGGTTAACGTATCGGTAATTAACTGTTCCTGAGCCTGTATATTGGTTTTTGTATCTTGAATAACTTTTTGTTTTTCGCCTTCTTTAGTTGCAATTTCCGCCCTATATTCTTCAGCCGTTTTTGCCGGAGCCACTGTGGTGTCGTAATCTCCACCGCCGCCTCCGCCCCCGCTGCTGCCCACTTTTCCGCTGTCAACAAAAGGATTTACGGCAGGGTCCGCTATTTCATTTGCAAGAGTTGTTTCTTCGGGAATAAGCGTATCACCCAAGCCTTCAGCCGTTTCGTTCGGAAATAACGATGCGAAGCTTTGGCAGAATTCTTCAAGGGTAAAATTATTTTGCGCCGTATCTGTATCATTGTATTTTATCAGCTCATCTGCCGTTAAAATCCCATTATGGTCAAGATCTAAACCATCAAATATTTCTTTAATCTTGTCCTCTGATAACTGGCTGTTTTCACCAACTTTTGCGGCAAGCAGTGATTGTATGCTTTGCATAAACTTCTCTTCAGTAATTTCCGGAACACCTTGAGGAAAAATAGTTTCTATAGGGTTATTGGCCGACGTTGCTACATTATCTGATATTACTGTATTATCCGATGTTGTCGGCAAATCAGAAAAATTGCCAAACATAGCATTTATATAAGATTCACATTGTATCAGTTCGTCTCCCGATAAGATTGTATCGTGATTACCATCCAAACTATCAAACATTTTTTTAATATCGGCGTCTGATAATTGTACATCCCCATTAGTTTTTGAGGCAATCAGAGATTGTATAGTTTGAAGAAATTCCTCTTCACTAATTTCAGAAGAATTTTCAGAAAAAACATAGCCTGTTTGATTGTAAGCCGATATTGACGATAAATCAAAAAGGAAGGTAAATAAATTGTTTTTTAAATTCAGGTTTTCAAAATTAATGCTATCTGGCATGTATTATCCTCGTCCATATATATAAAATATATACAGACGAAATAATTGTCCTTTTTAAATTAAATATTAAGAAATATTTCGATACCAATAAGCGCCTTGTTTAAGGGTTTTATGCAAAAACGATTGTATGAAGAATATGGTTTGAATCAAGGATTTGCATTAACAGCCCCCGCATACGTAATTGTTAATTTGTGTAAAGGGCGTTTAGAAAACTAGCAAATAATTACTTTTTACGTTTTTATACGAGTGATTTATGCAACAGGAAGGTGAGAGATATGCAGGTTAACGCTTTGGGAAGCTACATTAACAGGAATAATGTAAGTTTTGGGTTTAATTTTTATGGCGATTGCGGCGCAAGCCTTCCGACGAAAGCAACCATGAAAACAACGTTAGACCCTAAAGATAAGTCGCAGAAATTTGCCTTAAAAGAAAGCATTGTATGCCCTGAAGGCATATTAAGCATAGAAGATTTTTTGGGCGGCGTTGCCAATAATATTGCCGCAACCGTTAAGGGGAGTATGGATAAACTGCCCGAAGACGACAGAGAACTTGAAAATGTGGCATTGTTTATTCCCGCACAGGCTGAGGATAACAGAGTTAAAATTATTAGTAATCTTAGAGTTGCAAGCACGGGCGAACAGCTTCATGACTTAAACTTTAATGATATTCAAGGTTTGCTTGCCGCAAGAGGCGTTAAGGTTTCCGATAACTTTAAACTTGTGGTTGCAAATGATATGTACGGCGCTGTTGCAGGCGTTTTGAACAGAGTTTTGGAAGATAAAGATAAATACGCTGATTTACTTGCCCCGGGCACTAAAAACTTGATTGTAATGCCGGGCGGCGGGCTTGGAGTTGGCATGTTTGAAGTTGATGAAGGCAGAATACGCATAATTGCAGAAGAAAGCGGGCATATTGTGTACGAAGCTAACGGAAAGACGCTTGAAGCAGACGGAGCTTCTGTTCCCGCATTAATTCGAAACTTCGCTAAAGCTGTCGGGTTATCTGATAAAGAGCAAGAAACGCTTGTAAAAACAGGCAATGCCAAACTTCCCACACAATATCCCGTGTGGATGGATGACGGTTCCGAAGAATATGACAGATTAATGAATACAGGTTTGTTTGAACATATAGAATCAAAAGACGGCAAAGCTTATCTCTTATTGAAAAAAGACGGTAAACCGATAACCGAAGAAGAGTTTAACGAAGCTTCTAAATATTCTGTGGGCAAATTTGTGGACGATATCGCAAAACTTTGTTCCGTAAAAGTGAATGCAAAGGCAAAATCGGCTTTGTTGACGGGCAAACTTATCGATAAAATTAATAAAGATATAGCCCATAATCCTGTTTATGAAGGCAAAAATATCCAACAGCTTGTTACGGAAAGAATTGGGGCATACCTTGACCCTATCGGGAAGTCACTGTTTGATACAAAGGGCTTTAAGGTTATTTATCTGAAGATGGACGATAACACAAGCGGCGGAAGCCTTGTTCTTAACGGGAAACAAATAGGCGACAACGCCTGGATGGATATTCCTTATAAAGCAGAGAATTAATTTGAGTGCTGACAAATTTTCTTAAGACGCCGCCTGATTTTAGGTAATATTTTATGGTAAAATATTTCCATGCAAAGTGTTTTAATTAAAATATTTAAAATGCTATTTAAAATTTTGGCATTCTCATTAAACTAAACACATCTTACTTTTTAATGAATTTTATTTCATATCCAAGCAGCTCAGCGATTAGCAGCATTTCATCATAAGAAAACGTGCCGCGTCTAAGTTTTTGCGATAAATTATCAGCCGCATATTTTTTGTTCATTTTCTCGCTTAATTTGTCTGCTAGGACTTTAAGCAATAAATTCTCTTGCACTAATAATATTTTTACTTGATCTTTTGCTTTTAAATACATACCTATATACTACTTATAAATCTTCTATTTGACAAATAAGAAGTTTCATCGTATAGTTAAAAGATAATATTATCTTTTACAAGTTAATAAAATCGTTTTATATATAGTTTTCTTAACAAAAGGAGCAAAAATGAGTAAAAAAGGTAGAATTTCTTATTTGAGAAAAAGGATTATGTACGATATTGAAAAAGTGAATATATTGCTTGGAATAATAGCGTCTCATCGCACGGAAACACATCAAGAAAGCATTATTTTGGCACATTTAATCCTTACTAAAACCAAGCGGATAGATAAAAACAATGAAAAAATCGGCAGAATTTTGGGCTGCTAATTATAAAGATAAGCATTATTCTGCTGACAAATTTTTTTGCGGCTGTTAAAATATTAAATGTCAGCGTGATTAGGAATAAAAAATGTTAAACCAATTTTCAAGAACGGAGTTGATATTCGGCACATCTGCCATTAAAAAGCTTCAAGGGGCGCATGTTGCAGTGTTCGGGCTTGGCGGGGTGGGAAGTTACGCCGCAGAAGCGCTTGCAAGAGGCGGAATTGGGGCTTTGGATTTGATTGATGATGATAAGATTTGCCTTACAAACATAAACAGGCAGCTTTTTGCAACAAGAAAAACCGTGGGTAAATATAAGGTAGACGTTGCAAAAGAGCGTTTGGAAGAAATTAACCCTGCAATTTGTATAAACACGCATAAAATATTTTATATGCCAGAAACTTCCCATAAGTTTGATTTTTCGCAATACGATTATATTATTGATGCAATTGATACGGTCACGGGAAAGATTGAAATTATTATGAAAGCAAGTGCAGCAAACACCCGCGTGATATCTTCAATGGGCACGGGAAACAAGGTTGACCCCACGTTTTTTAGGGTGGCAGACATTTCCAAAACCCGTGTTTGCCCGCTTGCACGCGTAATGAGGCAGGAATTAAAAAAGAGGGGAATTAAAAAATTAAAAGTGCTTTATTCCGAAGAACCCCCCGTTGCACCAGTTGAAGATATGGCTATAAGCTGCAAAGAACAATGTATTTGCCCGCACGGAACAACAAGAAAATGCACGCACAGAAACCAAATTCCCGGCAGCAACTCTTTTGTGCCGCCCGCGGCAGGGCTTATTATAGCAGGAGAAGTCATAAAAGATATTATAGCGGAATTTTAGCTGCCAAATAGGCTGTTAGATTTGGCAAAGCCCTTTATCTGCCATTTCTGTGACCGAAATTATCAGAAACACTTCTGCCTATTTGATTGATTTTATTTGTTATACACCCGCGGCATTTTGCAGGTGTATCATCCATACAAATTTTGCCCGGATAAATTTGGTACATCCTTCTGTATTCGCCTTCTGTTACATTTGGCATAACAACATTTGCCCCGCACCTTAGTGCAATCACTCTGCCGTCGGGGTTAAGCGTTTCCATTGCAGTTGTTGCGGGGATATTTATATCGGGCATTAAAAGCCTTGTTAGCGCCATCACTTTCAGGGCTAAATCAAAACTGCCCGAGGGTGCATCTTTAAGCGGGGTGTCTTCATTTGCAATAAAAGGCCCTATGCCAATCATATCGGCATCAATTTGTTTAAAAAATAAGATATCATCCGCCAAAGATTCAATTGTCTGCCCCTCAAGCCCCACCATACAGCCGCTGCCAACTTCAAAACCCAATTCTTTCAGTTGTTCAAGGCACTTTAGCCTGTTTTTATGGCTCATATCAGGGTTCATTTTTTTATATAAATTTTCATCCGTTGTTTCAATTCTTATAAGGTATCTGTCCGCCCCTGCTTCTTTATACGCTTTATACTCTTCAAAACTTTTTTCGCCGATACTTAAAGTAAGCGCAAGATTGAATTTTTTTATTTCAGAAATTATATTTTTCATAATATCCGCACTGTAAAAAGGGTCTTCCCCGCCTTGCAGCACAATCGTTTTATAGCCGTAATCCGCCGCTTTTTTTGCAAATTCAATTATGGTTTCAGGTTCAAGCCTGTATCTTTTAATATTTTTGTTATCCCGCCTCAAGCCGCAATACAGGCAGTTTTGCCTGCATATATTTGAAAATTCGATAAGCCCGCGCAGGTGCACTTCGTCCCCCACGTATTTTTTTCGTGTTCTATCTGCCGCGTCAAAAAGCTGCTGATTAATTTTGCTATTTTCAAGCAGCTTTACAATTTCGTCTTTGCTTAAACTATGGGTAGTTTCAGCCTTTTTTATTAAATTGTCTTCAGGGTTTGACATTGCCTTGTTTCCTTTATTGTAAAACTTTTTCTATAACCCCGCCCCCAAGCACAATGTCGTTGTCATAAAACACAACTGATTGCCCCGGCGTGAGCGATTTTTGCAAATCAATAAATTCAACATATACTTCATTGTTGTCATTCGGCGTTATGATAACATCGGTCTCAATTTGCGTGGAGCGGATTTTAGCCCTAGCCTCTATTTTCTTATCCAATTTTTCAATAGAAATCCAGTTTAACTTATTTGCAATAAGAGATTTTTTTAAGGTGGAACTTTCAACACCCACAACAACTTCGTTTGTTTGTTTTCTTAATTCCAAAACATACAAGGGTTTAGCCGCAAAAACGCCTATGCCCTTGCGCTGCCCTATGGTAAAATTCCATATACCGTTGTGTTTACCTAAGATTTTACCGTCTATATCCACGATATTACCTTCTTTTTCTTGTATTTCAAGAAGTTCATTATAATCACCGCTGTAAAAATCTTGGCTGTCAGGCTTTTGTGCCACGGTTAAACCTTTTGATTGTGCAATTTCTCTTATCTGTTCTTTTGTGTAACTTCCCAAAGGCAGCAATATATTTGCAAGCTGGTCTTGCCTAAGCCTGTAAATAAAATAGGACTGGTCTTTTTTAGGGTTTATGCCTTTTTTAAGAATGTAGCGGTTATTTTCAGGGTTAAATTCAACTCTTGCATAATGTCCTGTTGCAAATTTATCAAACTCAATGCCCGATTGCCTTGCAATAAAGGGCAAAACATCAAATTTAATAAGGCTGTTGCACCAAATGCAGGGGTTTGGCGTTCTGCCCGATAAATATTCTTCTCTAAAATTTTCAAGCACAATTTTTTCATACTGCTCAACACAGTCAAAAACATGAAAAGGAATTCCTATCTGCGCGCACACTTTTCTTGCTTCTTCAATATCCTCTTTTTCATCAGGCCCGTAGCAGGCGTTTTTGCTGCCGCCCTTTATTTGATTTTTTTCATTCCATATAGACATAGTAGCACCTGTAACTTCGTGCCCTTGTTCTTTTAATAATAATGCGGCTACTGACGAATCAACCCCGCCGCTCATTCCTACTAAGATTTTCATTTTACCTTCCTTTAATTACAATATTAACATAACTCCCAAAATATCGATATATAAAATTATAAACTGTGAATTAAAATTAAGCTGCCCCGACTTACCTCTTGACAAACGGTTATGCGTGATTAATAATAAATCCAAATTCAGTGTGCCGAACTATTTGAAGGACAACAATGACAAACAACAAAGCTATGATGATGCAAATGATGTATATGACTGTAAAAAGCAGCCCGCATTCTTTGTTGTAATAAAATATTTAAAATTCAAAGTCGGTCTGTTTTAAATTAAAGCAGGCCGATTTTTAATTGCAAGGAAAAAACAATGACAAATAACAAAACCATGATGATGCAAATGATGATGTGTATGCCGAAATTCGGCAGGCAGGCTTTTATCGTGGATTATAGTTAGCAAAAAGATTTTATTCACATAAAAGACCGCCTGCAAAACAGGCGGTCTTTTTCATTATTTAGCGTAAATACATATTTTGAAGGGAACAAAAATGATAACAAGAGTACAGAAAACGGATAACAACAACAAAAAAGATAAAAGTGGATAAATCTTTCATCAATATCACATCTAAAAACATATAAATCAATAAGATATGAAAATCTAGAAGGTGCTAGAAGGTGGAAAGAACAAAGAGGGAAAAAGGTAATTAATCATTTACAATCTCTTTAAATTCAATAAGTCTACCCATAAAATTAGAAGAAATATTTTATTTGAAATTGATTTCCAAAATCTGAAAGGCATCGAAAATTATATAAGAATTTTAGAACAGCATTTAGAGATACACGATAACAAATCATGAAGGAGATTATTGCAAATTTGCAATAATCTCCTTCATGATTTGT
>CAZYYK010000073.1:0-5919 GCA_964651135.1 uncultured Gammaproteobacteria bacterium
TAAGGCCGCAAAAACTTGCAGGCAGGCGAATGCTTCCGCCGGTGTCAGAGCCTAAAGAAACGCTTGCTTGAAACCCCGCAACAGAAGCAGCAGCGCCGCCGGATGAGCCGCCCGGAACTTTATCTAAATTCAAGGGGTTGCGCACAATTCTAAACGCGGAATTTTCATTTGAAGAACCCATTGCAAATTCGTCCAAATTGGCTTTGCCCACAATCGGCACAAGGTTTTCTTTTAATTTTACGGTAACCGTAGCATCATAAGGCGACACAAAATTTTCAAGAATTTTGCTTGAAGCTGTTGTTTTGTAGCCTTTTAAATTCATATTATCTTTAAGCGCCAAAGGAATGCCCGCCATAAGGGGCAAGTCTTCTGCGCGTGCTATTTTTTCATCAACTTTTTTTGCCGCTTCATAAGCATACTCTTTGGTTAGGCAGTTGTATGCCCCTATTTTTTCATCATTTTCTTCGATTTTTTTATAAGTTAAATCTAAAAGCTCACGCGCGCTTATTTCTTTAGCCAGCAATGCTTTTCTTTGTTCCGCTGCAGTTTTTTCCAATATGCTCATATTTTCCTCTTTAAATTTCTTTGATATAATTATGATATGCCAAACAAAGAAAAAGGTAAATATGGGGAAGATATTGCAATAAAATATCTTGAAAAACAAGGCTACAAGATATTAGAGCGCAATTTTCGATATTCAAGATACGGTGAAATTGACATAATTGCAATAAAAAATTTTGTAATATGCGCAATTGAAGTAAAAGCGCGTTCCAGTAATTTATTTGGCGAACCTTTAGAGGCCGTAACGCCCAAAAAGCTTGAAAAAATTGTTGCGACACTTCAATATTACCTTTCAAGCACAAAAATTATGCACACAAATTATCAAATTGATGCAATTTCAATAATGTTTGACAATGCCGCAGCAAAAATTGAACATGTAAAAAATGTCGAAATTTAGCGCAATTTTTATTTTTCACATGTTTTGTAAAATTTATTTAAGGAAGAGAAAGCAGAAAAAATGATTTTAAATATTACCAATAACAAATTTACCATGCCGATACAAAGGAATAGGAATAATGCCCCAAGCTTTAAAAGCTTAACCCCCGGCCCTGCGGTTTTTTCTACGGAAGATTCTTTCAAAAGAATAAGAGATATATATAACCCTGCGATTGAAAACGTCATTCACAAATCTAAAATTTCTTATAATATTTTCAAAGGCAAAATGGATAGTATATTTTACGATTGCGCAAGAACAAACACAAGAACACCTACTAACCCCTTGGGGAGATTGCAATTTAATGATGAAAAACTTGGCCGCGCAAAAGAAAAAATTAAACAGCAGAAAATGAAAACAGGGCAGGAAGCAAGAGAATTTATAAACGATGAAGAATTAATTTCAGCCCGCATAGTTTTAGATAACGGCACCCAGGCAGAAGGCAACAGGGCTTTAAACAGATTAATAAAAGCGGCAGAACAAAAAAGCTTAATTATAAGAGAAATAAGAACTTACGGGGAAACTCCGCAAAGCGTATGTGCTTCTCCGGACAAAATTAACGGATTACTTATAAAAATGAATCAGCTGGGTTATGCATGTTCTAAAGTTTCTCAAAGAAAAAGTACAGGCTACCATGGCATACATATTAAGTGTCAGTTGGAAGACGGCTTTATGGGCACAATTGAAATTATGGGAAATGAAACATCAAAACTTAAAGATGTTGAAGATGTTCTTCACAGATTAAGCGAAGGTAAGCCTGTGGATAAAAAATTTGCAGATGTTGAAGATGCCTACTATCAATTAACAGATGAAGAAAAAGGGTATTTAATAAATTACACCAAAGCTTCATACATGCAGGCAAGGGCAGATGAGATGTCAAACCAAACACCGGAAGGTTTCATGCCAATAACAAATTATAAGTTACCCGAAATCTTTGATTTCAATAACCTTGCAAAAATAGCATAACAAATTGAAAGAATTAAGACTTGATAGGAAAAATCGGACAAAATTTAAAATTTCATTTTAATGCGGGCTTAAAACAGGAATACACAAGAACATTTGTGCACTCCCAAAAGCACCACGCCTTAAGCCTGCTTCAAAATGATACTGTTTCATTTGGGGGCAATAAGAAAATAACCGATAAAGCCTACTACGCGGGTCTCGGAAATACGGTAAGGGCAGTTTTGAATGAAGCACAAGAACCCTATGAACATTTCAAATCAACCATACAGGAAGTTTTTCACGATTACTGCGAATTTGAAGGCAACACCCCAAAAGACCCGATAGGCACGCTTATCGTTAACCAAAAAAGTATAAAATCCTTAAGAGAAAAATGTGCAAGCCGTGAAATATCAAGTTCTGCAAGAGCAAAAGACGAAATAAGGGATGTAATACGGGCAAGGATTGTTCTTAACGGTGAGAATAATTACGGAGACAGGAAAGTTTGTAACGCGCTTATAAGGGCTGTAAAAAGCGGTAAAGCAAAAATTGTCGGTGTTAAGAATTACTATGAAATGCACAAAGATTATTGCAACGGTGAAGACAGTCAATACATACCCATACAATCTTTGCTTAAACTTGATGAAGCCATAACTAAAAAACAAGGTATCTCCGCTTTGGAAAGCGGTACTGTTAAAAACAGTGGATATCACGCCGTACATGTGTGTTTCCGGCTTGAAAACGGGTTTTACGGTGAACTTCAAATAATGGGCGAAAAAATGGAAAAAATAAAAGAATTGGAAGATGTTATATATAAAATCAGCGGCAATAAACCTGTTGATGAAAAATTTGCACAAGTTCAAAAGGCTTATGACGAACATGTCAGGGGCGGATCGAAAGAAGCGCTTTTGAGCGAATATACAAGAAGAGCCTACAACGCCGAAAGGCTAAAAGAGCTGGGCAAATACACAGGCTTCAAAGACACGGAATTTTTACCGCTCCCCGAAAAATTCGGGCTGCCCGAAATTTTTGATCTTAACAACATTGCAAAAATAGCCAGAGAGAAATAATTTTTAGCTTGAAACTTTTCTTTGTTTGTAGGATGATTTAAATATCGTACTTACTAATGGAAGAATAAGGAAAAAATATGGTTAACAAACTTATTAAACAGGACACAAGAATGTTCCTGACGGGGAATGAAGTTATCGCTTATGCCGCAAACGCTGCTCAGGCAGAATTTATGTACGGTTACCCGATTACACCCCAAAATGAAATTATGCACACCTGGTGCAAATTGCTTCCTAAAACAGAAGCGGGATTTTTGCAGACAGAAGATGAAATTTCCGCAGGTTTTTCAACAATAGGAGGTATTTTGGCAGGCAAGCGCGCCTTTACGGCAACAGCAGGCCCTGGTAACGTTATTATGCAAGATGCAATGTCTATGGCAGAAATGATGAGAATACCGTTTGTGTGTGCTGTTATGCAACGCGGCGGCCCTTCAACCGCTACGGTTATTTACGCTCAGCAGGAAACAACTTTAACATGTTTGGGCGGCAACGGCGAAGGCTTCAGAATTGTATATTCAACAGCAGGTCACCAGGATTTATTTGACTATACAATCAAGGCTTTTAACACAGCCTGGAAATACCGTTTTCCGACATTCGTTTTGGCAGACGGCTACCAAGGCAAAATGAGAGAGCCTGTTACATTGTATGACCCTGATTCCCGCGGCATTAAAATGGAGCCCACACCTGCCGTATTAAGGGCAGAAGGCCAAATTGACGTAGACAGGGAAGCAACCCACTTAAGAAATACCTTTAATTTGGAAGAAGAACTAATGGAAGAATTGGATAAGTTCCAGGTTGATTGGGATAAAATGGCACCCGAGATTGAAGAATATCTTGAATACAAAGCAGAAGATGCCGAAATTTTAATTATTGCACACGGTATTGTTGCACGTTCTGCAACAACCGCGGTTGATGAATTAAGAGCCAGAGGCATTAAAGCAGGTTTATTCAGACCTATCACAATAAGACCGCTTGCCGTAAAACCCTTAAGAGAAGCTGTTTCGCGCGCTAAACAAATTCTGTTTACAGAAAGCGCAAACGGGCAGATGGCAAGACTGGTTTTGGAAAAAATCTACGGCCTAAATACTCCGTATTCAACACTTTATAAAATGGGTGTCGGCGTTACCGGCGACGATATTGTCCAAAAGGTTGAACAAATGGTTAAAGAACCGGCAACAGTGTAGTTAATAAATAAAGGAAATAAAAAATGGTAGAAACTTTAGAATTAAAGCCAAATTTAGCAAAAGCCCAAAATGCAAAAGTCGGTGCTTCCAAATTTTGCCCCGGCTGCGGACATGGCATGATACTAAAAACTTTGGCTAACACAATTGATGATCTTGAGCTCCATGAACGCGCAGTTTTCGGCTGCGATATCGGCTGTTCACTTTTATCATGGAATTATATGAATATAGATTCAGTTCAAACTCACCACGGAAGAACAACCCCGGTTATATACGGCGTAACCCGTGCAAATCCGGGAACTGTTGGTATCGCCTATATGGGTGACGGCGGCGGACTTGCAATTGGTTCTCAACACTTGGTAAATGCAGCCGTACGTTCTGAAAACCTTTTGGTAGTGCTTGTTAACAATACAAATTACGGTATGACAGGCGGACAAATGGCCCCCACAACAATGCCCGGGCAAAAAACAGAAACAACACCTTACGGCCGCGACTGTGAAACAACAGGCCGCCCTGCCAAAGGCGCTGAAATGGTTGCAGCAATTGCTGACCCTGCAAAATCTTATGTTGCAAGAGTCACTGTTTCAAACTTAAGAAATTTACGCAAAACATTTAATAAGGCATTAAAAAATGTTGCCAACGGCGGATTTTCATTTGTTGAAGTTCTTTCGGTTTGCCCCTTAAACTGGAGAACAAATAATGTTGATACTTGGGGCAGATTAAAAACAATGGAAGAATTCTTCGAAGTAAAAGAATTTATTTCAAGAGAGGAGCTAAACTAATGGCAAGAACAAAAATAGTTTTAGCCGGTGAAGGCGGACAAGGCGTACAAAGTATCGCTAAAATCCTTGTTGAAGCAGGCTATGAAGCAAAAAAAGAAATTCTATACATTCCAAACTTCGGCGTTGAGCAACGCGGCGGTGTTTCAATCGCTTTTTGTCAGATTTCTGATGAAAAAATCGGTGAACCCCGTTTTTCAAAAGGCGACATAGTTATTATGCTCTCCGACAGAGCCATTGAAAGATGCTCAACCTACATAAATGAAGACACAACCGTTATTTACGACAGTTCTGTTTGCCGCACAAAACCTGAAGTTAAGGCAAAAGAAATTATTGCAATTGAAGCAAATAAAATTGCAAACGAACAATTGAGCGCCCGCGTTTTTAACATAATTGTTTTGGGCGTTATTTTAAGTGCAACAAACGTAATTGACCTGCAATATGTTAAGGGTGCTATGGAATATGCGCTGGGCAAAAAATTCGATGCCAAGCCCGAACTTCGTGAACTCAACTATAAGGCGCTTGAAATGGGCATGGGTTTAATAAAGAAAGCGAGTGTGTAAGATGAGTGTAAAATGCGAAGGTATTAAAGTTAAAGACGTTGCCAAAGGCAAAGCGGATTGGTATTTATTTACGGATCTTTGCAAAGGCTGCGGATTGTGCATAGTAAAATGTCCGAAAAAATGCCTGCACTGGTCCAAAGAAGTGGGTTTATATCAAACACCTGCCGTTGAACCGACTGCGGAAGAATGCATTGCATGCGGTACATGCGAACTTATTTGCCCTGACAGCGCAGTAAGAGTTGTGAAAAAGGAAAACGCATAGGCAAATAAGAATTGCCCATTCGGGCTTACGGTCGTTAATGTCCTTCGGACAGGTGCTTAAGACAAGCACACTCCCGTAGTGCCCTGACAGCGCAGTAAGAGTTGTGAAAAAGGAAAACGCATAGGCAAATAAGA
>CAZYYK010000073.1:6019-8726 GCA_964651135.1 uncultured Gammaproteobacteria bacterium
AGACAAGCACACTCCCGTAGTGCCCTGACAGCGCAGTAAGAGTTGTGAAAAAGGACAATCAATAATCATAAAAGATTTAATAAAATATTAAAAAACGGCAGGTAAAATCGCCGTTTTTTTAAATCTTAAATTTTAACCGATTTACCTAAGCATAAAATGCCGCAACGGAAGGCGGACGCTCCATTTTTATTGATGCATTGTTCAAATAAATGAAAGTCCAAGACGCCATTGCAATTAAAATTGCTAAAATCGGAATTAATAAAGAGTTTACTACTTTTGCTTCATCCATAATTTCTCTGCTTTCTAAGCTGTTGCGCCTCCTGTGCTGCTACCGCCGGTTGAAGAAACTGCCCCACTGCTGCCGCTGCCTGACGAAAAAGATCCGCCGCTGCCGCTTGAAAAATTGCCTGAAAATGCACTTGCACCGGCAGCTAATGCAATTGTTGGCTCTGCGCTGCCGTTTTGTACGGCACCTTCGTTTATAAAATCTTTGCCTTCAAACGGGTTAACATTGCAGGAAACTGCACTTGCTGCAATTGTGTATATTCCTTCTTGTTTTTTCTCTTTTGCCGCCTTTGCCGAGGTTATAAAACCCGATGCAGGGGCAGCTTCCATTGCAAGAGTTGTTTGATCTTCATTTGCCTCTTCTTTTGTTTCAACTGTTGCTTTTGGCGTTATAAATGCGTTTTTAGCTTCAGTGTTTTGCACCTTTTCAACAAAAACATTTCTTGAAACGGCTTGGGCTATTTTTTCATCTTCTAAAAGAGCTTTTGCTAAAGTTGCGCCGATTTCTGTTTCAGGTTCTTCTGCTTTTGCCAAAGTCGCGCCGATTTCTGTCTCTTGGGGTGTTTCGGTTGGAGCTTCGGCTAATGTAGCAACTGCTTCTTCTGCAGGAAGTTCAGCCAAAGTTGCCCCAACTTCCTCTATCGGTGCTTCAGCCAAAGTTGCGCCGATTTCTGTTTCGGGTTCTTGAGTTTGGGCAATAATATCAGGTTGAATTTCTTGTTCCGGTGCGGCTGCTAAAATTTCGCTATTTTCTTCATTCTGCACAGCTTCAGAATTTTGAACTTCATCCTGTGCCAATAAAGCGTCAGCTTCGGTTTCGGGTTCTTCTGCTATCATTTGCGCGGGCTGTTGAACTTCAGGTTCGCTGCTTACTTTTTCTTGCACAACGGCTTGAGCTTCCTTAATTTCTTTTTGTGTTTCATTAACGGCCGCTTGCGTGCCTTGAATATCTTTTTGAACTTGTTCGGTTTGGGCTTTAGTGCCGGAATTTTCAACTATTTCTTGAACATCTTCATTTACTTGTTGAAGCGTTGCCAAATCCTGAGTATCTTGCGCGCTATCCGCTTTTTTTAACGTTTTTTCCGCATTGTCTTGAGCTTTGTTAATTTCTTTATTTTCTTGAGTTTTTGCAGTTTCTGCCTGCTCTGCTTCTTTGGTTTCTTGAATTTTAGATTCTTCTGCCTCTTTTTCCTCTTTTACTGCTTTTTCGGCCTTGCTTTCTTGTTCCTTTTTCGCTTTTTCAGCTTCTTGCTTTTTATAATAATCTCCTGCACCCAAAATCCCCAATTTGGTATCATCATCTTCAAAGCCCAAAAGTGTATTGGCAATACTTTCGGGTTGCCCAAGTGCAAAAAGCATAAAGCCGTCTTGTGCGTTTTGATACAAGCTTCCGTCTAAAGACATATTAAATAGGTCTTGTTCATTAATATTTTTACCGTTTTGCTCACACCAATAATTGTATGATTGTGATTCTTTTAACAGTTTTTCTACCTTTGAATTCATTTATGCCTCTTAATTTTACATATATAGAATAAATACACCATATATAGAAAGTAAATATTTAACTGCTGATTTCAAGCTTCCTTGATTTCGTTACAAATCTTAATAACAATAAAATCCGGCTGCCCTTATAATGTAAAAATGCCTTTTTTGATACTCTACAAAATGTATACTATATGTAAATTATTATTAAGTAATTTGCATAGTATATATTTGTGTGTAATAATTAATTCAATTAATAGTCTAACCATTCCTTTCTTGACTTATGCGATTTGTAAACCAAATCGCATTTTTAATAGCTGGCTAAACTAAATAAAATTAAAAACTCAGCAAAAAGCCGCCCAATTTATGAGCGGCTTTTTAAATATAGGATCCGGCAACGACTTATCTTCCCGGGAGGCTGCCCTCCAAGTATTTTCAGCGCGGGTAGTCTTTACGACCGTGTTCGGGATGGGAACGGGTGGAGTCCTACTGCTTGGTCACCGGAAAATCTTTTGTGACTAAAGTATTTAGTTATCAATTCTTTAGTGCTGTGCACTGAGGATTGCATAAAGATATAATGATTCGAACCTCTTTTTGAGGAAAAGCCCTCGTCCGATTAGTAACACTCAGCTGCGGCTGTTGCCAACTTTCTACCTGTGTCCTATCAACCTTGTAATCTGCAAGGGGACTTACTAGCTTATGCTATGAGAGATCTCATCTTGTGGTGGGCTTCGCACTTATATGCTTTCAGCGCTTATCCGCTTGGAACACAGCTACCGGGCGTTTACCCTTGGCAGGATAACCCGTACACCGGAGGTCCCCTCTTCCCGGTCCTCTCGTACTAAGGAAGACTCCGTTCAAATCTCTTGCGCGTATACCGGATATGGACCGAACTGTCTCACGACGTTCTGAACCCAGCTCGCGTGCCGCTTTAATGGGC
>CAZYYK010000074.1:0-8626 GCA_964651135.1 uncultured Gammaproteobacteria bacterium
TCATCGTCATCATTTTCTTCTTCTTTGGGCTCTTGTTCATTAAAAACCAGCGTAACCATAAAGCCGTCATCTGTCGATGTTAGGAAAACATCTATATTCATTGCATTTGCAAGCCCTTTAACTATAAAAAGCCCCAACCCGCAGCCGCGCGTTGTGCGGGTTAATTCGCAATCAAGGCGCTCGAATTTATCAAAAAGTTTGTCCAAAACTTCCTGCTCAATTTTTGAATGTTTGTTGAAAATGGTCAAAACCGCTTTGCCATCAATCTCTTGCGCATTCACCAAAATTTGCCCGTTATTTTCGCTATATTTTATGGCATTATCAAACAGGTTCACCAAAATCTGCATCATTCTGTCGGCATCCACGCAGACAGGCTTTAAATCGGGCGGAATTGAAATGTTGAATTGGTTTGCCGTAAAGTTGGTGTATAGAATTGAAGATTCCACAAGCTTTGCAATGTGCGCCTCTTGCAGGTTAAGATGCAAATGCAAATCTTCAATATCGGGAACAACCAAAACGTCTTCAATCATTCTGGTAAGCCTTTGAGCCTGCTGTTTTATAACCTTTAAGGATTTGACAACCGTTGCCTCATCTATTTTGATATCCTGCCTTAACAGGCGGCTGGAATAGCCCACAATGCTGGTCAGCGGGGTTCTGAATTCATGTGAAATTGAACTCAAAAGGTTTGCCCTAAACTGCCCCAAACGCTCAAGCTCAAGGTTTTGGACGTAGAGTTCTTTGTGCGATTGCGCAACTTTTTTTGCCATAAAGTTAAATTCTTTTGCCAAAAAAACAATTTCATACGGGGTGAAAATATTTTTAATCAGACGGATTTTGCGCTCATAGCTGCCTTTTGAAATTGCGATAATTCCCTTAAAAAGCTGCCTTATATTGATATAAAGGTAATACGTGTACAGGCTTATTACAAAAATTATAAAAAGTGCTGACAGCGAAATTGCCAAAATAATCCGAAAACGCGCAAGGTTAATGGTGTTGTCGGTCAATTTGGCGGTTGTGCTTACCACAACGGTCCACTGGGGTTTTTCAAGCCTGTAATACGCCATGGGCTGGTTTTTAATATCGCCGAAAAGTTCAGCGCGCGCAATTTCCTTTTTTTGGGGAAGTTTTTTGATTATATCCTCTAAGTCCTTTGTATCAGGCGTATTTGAAGAAATTAAGGTGTTATCTATATCTAAAACATATATTTGCCTTTTTTCATTTTCAAAACGCTTGGCAACAGCCTTCCTAAGCTGATCAACGCTGATTGTGGCGCTTAAATAATTTGTTTCATCAATAGGGGCATAAAATTTCAGGGTAAGGGTGTTAATATCAAAAACAAAATCGCCCAAAACCTTGTTCTTATCTATAATATCAAAGTTTTTAAATTCGCCGTATTTTTTTGAAATTTCATTCAAATAATCGTTTTTGTCCGCTTCCATATAAAAATAGGGAATGGCGTCTGCCACCTGGCGCAATTTTTCGTTAGAATTTTCAAGATACTGTTCTATGCTCTCACCTATAAATTGCGATAAAAGTGTTGCGCTGTAATTAAACTGCCGCCTTATGGAATGCTGGGAAACGTTTGAAATAACAACCCCGATAACAATTGAAGGTATTAAAACCGCAAGAATTAAAACTATAATCATTTGCTGTGCAATTTTAAGCCTTTTCAATTTGTGCCCCCGCTGCTTCCGAATGGTGTAAGTTTATAGCCCACATTTAAAACAGTGTGCAAATATTTGGGTTTTCTTGTGTCCTGTTCAATTTTCTGCCTAAGCCCGCCCACATGAACGCGCACCATACGCACGTCTTCATCGCTTTCATAGCCCCAAACCTCATCCAGGAGGGTTGCCAGGGTAACGGGATTATTCAAATGCTGCATTAAACAAAAAAGTATTTCAAATTCCGTGGGCGTTAATTTTACTTTCTTATCCAGTATCACGGCTTGAAGGGAATCGGGCAAAATTTGAATATCGCCCGCCCTTAAAATTTCATCTTTCTGATTTTGGGCTGTTTTTTCGTCCCCGCGCCTTAAAAGTGCGCGAATTCTTAACAAAACCTCTTGCACTTCAAACGGTTTTACAAGATAATCGTCCGCGCCGCAGTCAAAACCTGTTGTTTTATCTGATATAGCGCCTTTTGCGGTTAATAAAAGCACGGGCATATTTGGTTTTACAAGGCGGATATTTTTGCAAACCTCATACCCGTTCATTTTCGGCATCATAACATCAAGCAAAATCAAATCGTAATTGTTTTCAAGGGCCATTTTAAGCCCTTCTTCGCCGTCGCGGGCAATATCAACCAAATACCCGCTTGAAGCCACGTCAAATTCAAGCAAATCGCGAATTTGCTCGTCATCGTCCACAATGAGTATTCTTTTGCTTGTATATCCTGCCATTCTTGATTACTGTTTTGTTGTTGCGTTAAACATTTCCTTAATACCGCCCACAGAACTTAATATTCCTGTTGCTTCGTAAGGCATGTAAACAATTTTGTTATCTTTACCGTCTGTGATTGTTTTTAAGGTGTCAAGATATTTCATTGCAATAAGGTATTTATCGGGCTGCCCCTTGTTTGCAATGGCCTCAATAACTGTTTTTATAGCTTGCGCTTCACCCTGCGCTTCTCTTGCCCTTGCCTGGGCATTACCTTCCGCAACCAAAATTGCGGCTTCTTTTTCACCTTGCGCTTTTTGGATTTGGCTTTCCCTGATGCCTTCGGATTCCAAAATTGCGGCGCGCTTCAACCCTTCTGCTTCAAGAATTGCAGCCCGTCTGTCACGTTCTGCCTTCATTTGTTTTTCCATTGAATTTTGGATTTCTTTGGGCGGAATAATGTCCTGCAATTCAACGCGGTTAACCTTAACGCCCCACTTATTTGTGGCGTCATCTAAAATTGTTCTTAATTTTTCATTTATTGTATCCCTTGAAACAAGGGTGCTGTCTAAATCCATTTCACCTATAACGTTTCTGAGCGTTGTTTGGGTAAGTTTTTCAATGGCTTCCGGCAGGTTTTCAATTTCATAAACGGCGCTTTTGGGGTCAATTACCTGAAAATACAAAAGTGCGTTAATTGAAATTGTAACGTTATCTTTGGTAATTACGTTCTGGCGCGGAAAATCAAAAACGCTTTCCCTTAAATCAATTCTTTGCATGTAAGAACTTACGGGGTAGGTTTCCCCGCTTACGGTGCGTATTACCTTTCTCCACGCAATCGGGCGCGGGGCATCAATAATGGGAATAATAAGGTTCAAGCCCGGTTCTAAAATTTTATGAAACCTGCCCAAACGCTCCACTATCATAACTTGCGCCTGATTTACAATTTTAAGCGCATTAATAAAATAAACAATGGCAAAAGCCAAAATTATTAACAACAACATGCCCATATTTTTCTCCTTTAACTAAATTTTTTCAACTATCATAACAATGCTCTCGTTTGCAACAATCCTCACCATTGCGCCGGGTTCAATTTCTTCCCCGCTTTTGGTTAAGGCCTGCCAAACTTCGCCGTATATTTTAATTTTGCCCATGCCGTCTGTGCCCGAAGCGCCAATTGTGTTTATAACCTGTGCTTCTTGCCCTATATATTTTCCCTCAACACCGGTTTTATGCTTGTTATTTTGTTTTTTGAGCATTAACGGGCGCAAAAGAAGCAGGAACAGAGCCGAAACAGCGGCAAAAATTATAACTTGAATTGTGTATTCTTTGGGGAAGTAAAAAGAATAAATTGCCGCAAAAAACGCAGCGGCTGAAAGGTTTAGGAAAAATAACGCAGGCAGAACAAGTTCCAAAAACAAAAATGTTATCCCGCACACTGCCCAAATTATATAGATTTCCATAGTTTAGAACTCCCTTATCTGATAAATTAAGTATAAAATTTCATAACGCTTTTGTCAAGCAAAGAAGATTAAGATATTTGACACAGCCAAAAAAATTATGTAATATTAGATTATGTTACCGATAGTTAATCAAGAAACGTATGAAAAAATTATAGAAGAAGCGCTAAAAGATATAAACATTTGGCGTAAAAGCATGATACATTATATTAAAGATGAAAATCCGGAAGTTAACACCGCCATACTTGAAATTTCCAAAAGAACGGAACTTGACCCCAAGGCTGTTGCAACGGGCGCTTATATGACTTATCTGCTTCTTGAAAAAGCTACCGGTGAAGAAGATGATATACTTACATTAGAAGAATAATAGTTTTATTTTATTTTTGGGTTAAAATATTAGTGTATGGAAAGTGCAAACAATCAGATCTCGGATATAAGAACAGACATATCTTTTATGGCAAAAATTTTGGACAATGTCCGAAAAGTTATTGCCTATGACAGCGCACAAGAACAACCTTTGATATTAAAAATAAATGAAGGTTTTATTTTCAATATTGCGCGAAAAATTATTACGGAAAAAAATTCCAGATTTTTGATTTCAATTACGGGCGAAAGCGCTTCCGGCAAAACCACTTTGGTTCAAAATGCCGTTAAGTCATGTCTTAACGGGCAAAGGGATCTTTATGCCGTTGTTTGCTGCGATGATTACTACAAAGACGCTTCAAGAGAATTAAAAGAAGCGGGAAGTTACCAAAAGCTTTTTGAAGCAGGTTTTAGTTTTGACACGCCCAATGCCATGGATTTAGTTTTAATGAAACAACACCTTCAAGCGCTGAAAGGCGGGCATGAGGTGTGCTCACCCGATTATGATTTTGTAACTTGCGAAAGTAACCCTAACGGGGAATTGAAAAAGCCTGCAAAACTTATATTAAACGAAGGTTTATACGTTTTGGACAACAGCCTTTTAGATATAGTTGATGTTAAAGTTTTTGTTTTTACACCTTTTGAAGTCATCAAAGACAGATGGTTCAAAAGAGCCGTTTTGCGCGGAAAAACAGGAAAAGCGGCAGAATTGCAATTCAGCAACGTTAATCAAACTGCTTACAGGTATATCCGCCCCACAATGAACATAGCAGATGTTGTTGTAAACGGGCTTACAACTTCTGAATACATAGAAGAAATAACATCAAAATTAATTAAGGCAATTGTTGAAATTATTGAAGAAAATAAAACGTCTAACCAAATGTCTTAAAGCCATCTTCAATGTTTTTATCTATAACTTTTTTAATGCTGTCCATTTCTTCTTCAACGGCTTTATGATCTGTTTCAATGCGCTGTAATTCTAATTCAAGCTGTTTATCGGCTTTTTGTAATTTCGCGGTTCTGGCATCATACGTGCTTTGTGCCGCAGCATCATCAGTTGTATCATAAATTTGCTGAACGCGGGTTAAGGAAGCGGGCGACATTTGGTTTAATTTGCCGTCAGAATCCTGCTTTGTCATAAAATATATGCCGTTTTCAATGCCCTTTATAAAAAGGTCATTTTTTGTAACATTTTCATCTATCGTATATTTTGCGCGTTCTGCTGCAATAAGCCGCGCTTTTTCCTGCTCCGTCAAATCAGATTTAAGACTGTTTTTAAATGCTTCCATAACGGAATTCATCTTTTCCGGGGTCACAACAATTTTGCCGTTGGCATCTGTTATAAGCATGCCCAGGCCCGGCGGGTCATCATCAGCAGAATTTGTAACGCCCGCATAGCTTAAGTCATAGCGGTTATCGCTGCCCGCAACCGTATAAACAAAAATCTGATTGTTCATAGCGTCTTCATATTCCTTTGTCCAGGATTGTGAAGAATCCGCAAGCTGCATGCGCTGATATTGAATTTGCTGCGCTTCATATTCAAGATTACTTCTTCTTGCGGTCAACATTAAAAATCTTGCCTGGCTTGCTGATAAACCCATTTTTGCATCTCCTTGCTTTAAGTTTCATACTCTATATCGGCAATTTTGTTTAATAACTTAAGGGTTTGAGGTGATTTTGTAAAGAAATGTAAACGCGCTTTTACTTGACATTAGGTTTAATAAGTTCCTATAATATTTTTATGGAACAGATGATTTCAATAGGTAAAGTGTTAAATTTCCACGGCATTGCCGGGGAAGCCAAAGTGGGCTATTCCAAAGGCAGGGAAGCACAAATAAAAACATTAAAAGAAGTGACTGTCGATGGCAAAAAACTGCGTATTGCAAGCGTGCGCTTTCATAAAACATTTGCAATAATAAAATTTGAGGGGATAAATTCAATTAACGACCTTTTGGAATTTAAAGGCGAAAATATTTATATTCCAAAGGCAGATGCGCAAAATTCCCTTGAAAAGGACGAATATCTGGTGGAAGATTTAATCGGCGTTGTTGTTTTTGACAACAAAGATGATGTTATAGGGACGGTTAAAAGCGTTGGCAATAACCGTGCGGGTAACATTTTGTGCGTTGTGAACGAAAAAATGGGGCGCGAGGTTCTTATCCCTTTTGTGAAGGAATTGGTGCCCGTTGTTGATATAAAAAATAAAAGAATGGTTGTTAAGGTTATAGAAGGGTTGGTTGAAGATGATATTTGACGTTATAACCCTTTTTGAAGATATTATTAAAGGTTATTGCTCGCAATCCATTATAAAAAGGGCAATTGAGGGCGGTTTTATTAAAGTTAATACACATAATCCGCGTAATTTTACGCTTGATAAGCACAAAAGGGTTGATGCGCCGCCATACGGGGGTTCAAGCGGCATGGTTTTGCAATGCCAGCCGATATTTGACGCTTACAAAAGCATTAAAAAGCATAAAAATTCCGAATTTATAATGTTAACGCCGCAAGGTGAGGTTTTTAACCAAAAAATTGCATGCGAACTTGCCAAAAAGGCTCAAATAATTTTATTGTGCGGGCATTACGAAGGATTTGACGAAAGAATAAGAACGGGGCTTAAACCCAGAGAAATTTCAATAGGGGATTACGTTCTAACAGGCGGGGAATTGCCTGCATTGTGCCTTATTGACGCTATTTCAAGAAATATAAAAGGTGTTTTAGGCAAAGCAGATTCGGGCGAATTTGACAGCTTTTCTGACGGGCTGGGGGGGCTTTTGGAACATCCCCACTACACACGCCCGCGCGAATTTTTGGGCATGCGCGTGCCTGATGTTTTATTAGAAGGCAACCACAAAGAAATTGAAAAATTCAGAAAAGAAGAGCGAATTAAGAGAACAAAATCAAGAAGAAAAGATTTGATTTGAAATTGTTTTTGCGCCCGAATGTGTTGGGGCGGAGCGCTTCTTAACAAAATTATGAAAAAAAGTTGACATTTTCAAAAACATGCCTATAATATTAATTAAGCTTTATACAGGGTTCAATTTTGTTCCTGCATTTGTTTAAAAAGGGGAGTAAGCTCTTTTTAAAGTGTCGGAAGTAGACCCGCCCGCCTTGTACAACAAGGTGACGCTAGCGGGAAATGGAAGCACTGAGGCACTGACCCACCTGGGAGACTTCCGGGTAACAAAATCGGCTCTGTATAGAGCTTTTTTATTTGCAGCGTGTCAAATCTTTCCAGGAAATTCCGTTAGCAGCCAGAATAAAATTGCAAAGTTCGCGCACAGCGCCCCTTCCGCCGTCTTTTTCAGAAACAAAATTGCAAATTTCTTTAACTTCGCCAACCGCATCATTGGGGCAGGCGGCAATGCCCACTTTTTCAAGCACGCAAATATCGGGCAGGTCGTCGCCCATGTAAGCAATTTCTTCATAAGACACACCAAATTCCTGCATTAAATCTTGCAGCGCAAGGAATTTGTCTTTAATGCCATGGTGAAGTTTTGTTATATTTAAAATTTTTGCGCGCACATTAACGGTTGGATTTTCGCGTGCGGTAATAATGGCGGTTTTAAAGCCCACATGGTTTAACATAACAATTCCCTGCCCGTCTTTTGCATTATACGTTTTAAATTCGCGGCCGTCTTCCCCGAAAGTTAAAGAGCCGTCCGTCATAACGCCGTCTACATCAAAAGCGGCAAGCTTAATTTTTTTGGCTTTTGCCACTAAATCCAAATTTCTCACGCTACACCCGCTTTCAATAAATCGTGGATATGTATAATGCCCACAGGCACTTTATTTTCGTTCACCACGGCAAGAGAAGTTATTGAATATTTTTCCATAATGGCAAGCGCCTTGCCGCATAAATCAGTTTTTTCAATAGTTTTGGGGTTTTTTATCATAACATCTTTCAGATTTAAGTTTGCGGTATTATCGTATTTTATTAAAATCCTTCTTATGTCGCCGTCTGTCAAAACGCCCGTCAGAGCGCCGTTTTTGTCAATTAAAAGTGCCGTGCCCAGCTTCTTTTCAGAAATTTTTACAAGCGTTTCTTTAAAGGGGGTGTCCTCACTAATTAAAGGAAGCATATCGCCCGTTAACATTAAATCTTCAACAGTGTACAAAACGCTTTTGCCCAAAGCGCCGGACGGGTGGAACATTAAAAAATCTTCCTGGGAAAAACCGCGCTTTTTCAAAAGACAAACAGCAACGGCGTCCCCCATTGCAAGGGTTACGGTTGTGCTTGCAGTGGGCGCCATGCCAAGCGGGCAGGCTTCTTTTTCAACGGAAATATCCAGACAAACGTGCGAATGCTTTGCAAGAGTTGAATTTAAATTTCCGCATAAAGCCACAAGCCCGATGTTAAAGCGGTGCAAAAGGGGCAGAAGGTTTAAAAGTTCGTTTGTTTCCCCGCTGTTTGAAATGGCAATAACGGCG
>CAZYYK010000075.1:0-8484 GCA_964651135.1 uncultured Gammaproteobacteria bacterium
TCAAATTTTCTCAATTTCCCCTGTCACTTTTTCTCAATATCATTGTCAATTGATAAGGGAAGAACCTCGCATGGCGAAGCCGTGCATAGGTGAGAATCCACGACAAACAAGGTGAGGTGAATTTTAATTCAGTGAACCGTAGTTTGACGGGTGCAGCCAGCCAATTTGAGTTGAGCAAAGCGATTACTCAAATGGTGTGCGTGCCTTCCACCCCAGTTTTTAGATGAGGGCACTGCCCTCTTTTTAATATGGAAGGGAAGAACCTCGCATGGCGTAGGGGTTTGTAAGTCGGAAGTTACTTTTATTCAAAGAAGTTAAAATTCTTTGGAAGTCTTTTTGTAACCAGTTTAGTAAATTCAAGAGGGCTAATCTTCAAAGCATTTAAAAGCTTCCATAATGTAGTATATTTTATGTCTGATTCACCACGCATAAGCTTTGAGAGAGAACCTAAACCAACTGTTAATTTACGCGCCTACCACAAGTAAAAACTTGTGTTGAATTTAAGCCTTTCGCTTGTTGTTTTATTATTCCCGTAATAATTAACGCCGCCCAAAACCCCGAAGCTTGAATTTTTTAAAAAATGCGGGGTGTAATTAACGCCAAGTTCCTGGTAAAAATTGTTATTTTTAGGGTCAACTTTATTATTAAGCTGCACATAGGCATTTTTTGTGATATTTAATTTCGGCGTAAAATAAAACGACTGCGAAGCTTTTGTAAGGTCCGCACTTCCGTAATAATTTTCAACGCCTCCGGATAGGTCAAATATCCCTTTTTTGTAGCTTAAATTGCTTCTTTGCTCAAGAGTATATATTGAAGGGTTAGCGCCAACCCCTTTTGAAGCGTAAGAATCGAACCTTAAATCTTTATATTTAAAACTCAGAGGGGCTAAATCCTGCTTTTTTTCTATGTCATGCGCACCAATTCTTTTTATCTTTTTAACCCCGATTTTATATTTAAAATTAGACATTTCATCCAACAAAATTTCTTCCTGCGGCGGGTTTTGCAAAAAAGGCTGTGTTTCCTGTTGAATAAAAGAATCTTGCGCTTCAGGCGCCGTAAATTCGTCCCTTGAAAAAACAGGAAGTGCTGACATTAATATTAAACTTAATAAAATAAAATGCTTCATATTCAATATTATAACAGCTTCGCTCCTTTAATTCATTCCGCTCGGGAAATTAAAATAAATTTTATTTACCTCACTTCATTTATTATAACAGCTTCGCTCCTTTAATTCATTCCGCTCGGGAAATTAAAATAAATTTTATTTACCTCACTTCATTTATTATAACAGCTTCGCTTTTTTAATTCATTTTCTTATTTTTTTGGTATTATTTAGCTATGAAAAAATTAAAACGCTGCGCATGGGTGCCTGAAAATAATCCGGAATATCAAAAATACCACGACCAGGAGTGGGGTGTGCCAGTGCATGACGATAAAAAACATTTCGAAATGCTTATACTTGAAGGCGCGCAGGCAGGTTTAAGCTGGGCAACGGTTTTGAAAAAAAGAAGCGGGTATAAAAAGGCTTTTCACGATTGGGATGTAAAAAAATGCGCCCAGATGAGCGACGGGGAACTTGAAAAATTGACGCAAAACCCTGAAATTATAAGAAACAGGCTCAAAATATTTTCGGTAAGAAAAAATGCGGCTGTTTTTATAAAAATTCAAGAAGAATTCGGCAGTTTTGACAATTATATTTGGGGTTTTACAGGCGGAAAAACCGTAACCAACAATTTTACATCCGTTTCTCAAATTCCCGCAAAAACACAATTGAGCGATAAAATATCCAAAGACCTTAAAGGGCGGGGCATGGCTTTTGTGGGTTCAACCATAATATATTCGCACATGCAGGCAGTGGGCCTTGTGAATGACCATACCGTTGATTGTTTCAGGTTTTTGGAATGCGCAAAAGCCCATTAACAATTATTTTTAGGCGAATAAAACAAAAACAATATGCTGCAAATTAAAAACCGCCCTTCTTGGGGCGGTTTTTAAAGGATTTTGTCAATTAATCGTTTATAGTCGGGAACTTTTTTTAACCTTGAGTTGTGTGCTTTGCTGCTTCGGGTACTTGTGCTTGTGCTTCAGCAGCTGCTTTTTTGTTTTTGCTTGATATAATAAGCGCTGCCACAACACCAACTACCGCTGCTGCAGCTAAACCTACTTTTATGGCAGTACTTTTGTTCATACTCTTTAATTTATCTATAATGGGTTCTTTGGAACTTTTATAAACGCTTTCAACGCTCTTTCCAAGCTCATCGCCTTCTTTTAAAACTTCTTTACTGTCTTTTAATGTGTACAAGCCGTCAAATTCTTTAGCTTGTTCTTCCAAACCTTTTACGGCTTTTTTTGTAATTTTCTCTGCTCCGTCTTTAACTTCTTTAACTGCCTCAGTACCTTTAATTTTATCTATAAGGTCTTGGGCTTTTTTTGCCACACCTTTTACTTCATCGGTTGCACCCGCGTGATTGGCGCGTTCTACATGGTAATCTAGAACATTTAACATGCTGCGGGTGTAACTTTCAGCCGGTGTTGCACCCTGTCCGGCTTGTGCATTAACAAAGTTTAAAATTTCTTTTTGGGCAGTTTCTAATCCGCTTCTTGCCTCTTGGGCAGCCTTTACTGCCGCCTTTTGAACACGAGTGCTTTTAACAAACGCGTCAACTGTTTCTTTTGTGGCATCTGTTGCCGTACCCCTTTTCACAGCATTGTTAAAATACAAGAAACTTCCACCACCTGCTGCTGCGGCACCTGCTGCTGCGCCTCCTGCACCATATAATAACGGGCTTTGTTGCTTTTGTTCGACTGAACCTACTGCATTAATTGACATAACATTCTCCTTCACTATATAATTAAATTATTAACCTTCAACTATTTTACTACTTACTTAATTAAAATACGATAGATAAATTAAATTGCTATTCTTTTTTAAAAAACTTTACAATACTTCACAATAAAATCATGTAAACGCACACTATAAGCACCTGTAAGCTTAATAATTTTGTGTTGAAATTTGAATTTTGTGCTATTATTTAAATATGATACAACTCACACAAGCACATATAATAGGCGCAATAATTGCATTTTTGCTTGGTATTTTTATAGTACCGGGCGTTATCTATTATTCCAAAAAAGCCGGGCTTTTGGATAAACCCAATGCCCGCAAGATACATTCAGGCGCTATTTCAAGGCTTGGCGGAATTGCAATTTGGCTTTCCGTTATGCTCACATTCCTGTTTTTGGTTCTGTTAAGTTATTACCCCAAAGGCATCGGATTATCGGGAATTATTGTGGGCGGCTCTTTAATGTTCCTTTTAGGGCTTATTGATGATGTTTTTTCTTTGGGCGCAAAATTTAAGCTTTTTATACAAATTGCAATCGCGACAGTTGTAATACTTCTGGGCGTGCGCATTGAAACTATTTATAACCCCTTTGGCCCAAGCATTGAGCTGAACTTTTGGTCTTACCCCATTTCGCTTCTATGGATTGTGGGCATTTCAAATGCCATTAATTTTATAGACGGCATAGACGGCCTTGCAGGCTCAATTGTGGCTATTGCATCTGCCGCCATTGCAATAATTTCGCTTGTTTTAATGCCGCCTTCAACCATTTCAGCCCTTGTGGCCTTTATTTTGCTGGGTGCTATGCTCTCATTTTTGGCATACAACTATAATCCCGCCAAAATCTTTATGGGCGATTCAGGCGCACTTTTTGCGGGCTTTATGCTTGCAAGCCTTTCTATAACAGGTATTGCAAAAGGGGGCGGCGCTTTAATGTATTTGCCGCTTTTAATACTTGCCGTTCCTATTTTGGATGTGGCATATTCAAGTATAAGGCGTATTTTAAAGGGCACAAGCCCGTTTGTGGCGGATAGCGAACATATTCACCACCAGCTTTTGCACATAGGCTATTCACAGGATAAAACGGTTGTATTATTGGCCGCAATAGCCATGATATGCGCCGTTGTTGCTTTTATAATAGCGGGTTCTTTAAATAAATATTTTATGTACTCAATAATCCTTGTGGGTATTTTAATTTTACTGAGCATTGTTTCAAAATCCATAAAAAAGGAAAATTAATTTATGCAAAAGCGCTGGTATGATTTTGACCCGTTTATAAGCTTGGCAGTAAATTCAATAGAAAACGCGGATGTTGAAGATAAAAAATTTTGCCTTAACTATATAATAACAAAAGCAAAAAGTTCGGGTGCAGACTTTAAAAAGAATATAAATTCGCCATATAACTGTTTCTGGCAAAGGGCACTGGACACATCCGCCCTGTTTTATGAGGCTATGGAATATTTTAAGGGGGCAGATGGCGCTGCGCAAAGAGAAATTGCCATGTATATAATAAAATATCTTGAAGAAAAAAGTAACGCGTAAGGGATTTTGAAAATAAAATGCTTTCTACAACAAATAATTGATGTCAATATTTTTTTTAAAAGTACAATATTATTATGAGGAAGTTTTGTTTAATATTACTCTTTTTTGTGCTAAGTGCCATGCCATCAAGTGCAATACGCATCGGGCTTGAAGATGGCGTGCGCTCAACCTATGTGGGTGCTTCAAAAACAGCTTACATAGTGGATGCCAGAACAAATAAAATTTTAGTTGAGATGAAACCCCTTATAGCCTATACAATTAAGCCCTACGGCAAAGTTTTTTCAATTAAAATAAACGGGCATTTTTATAAACTGGATACAAATTGGATAATTGTAAAAACACAAGACGGCAAAGGCTTTTTGGGCACAAAAAGGCGCTGGTACCGCGGCAATTTGGTGGTTTATAATATAAACAAAAAACTGCTCGTTTTAAACCATATTAATCTGGAAGATTACCTTTTGGGGGTTGTGCCCTCTGAAATGCCCTCGCGCTGGAATATAGAGGCTCACAAGGCGCAGGCAATTGCAGCCAGAAGTTACGCCATTGCGAACATCGGCAAACGCGGTACACACGGATATGACCTTAACGATACCGCACAAGACCAGGTTTACGGCGGCGCTACTGCCGAAAAACCCCAAACGACGCGTGCAGTGCAGTCTACAAAAGGAATTGTGCTGGTTTATGACGGCAAAATAATTCCGGCATATTACCATGCCTCATCAGGCGGGCAAACACTGCGCTCCAACAAGGTTTGGACGAAAGATTTGCCCTATATCCACTCTGTTAACGGCTATGATTCCAACGTAAGAAAAATGGGGCATGGCGTGGGTATGAGCCAATACGGGGCAAATAATTTGGCAAATCAGGGCTATAATTCTTATCAAATATTAAATTATTTTTACAAAAACATTAATTTTGCTACTTTAAAGTCACAAATGTAGTAGTTTTTTAAAAAAATATCTTTTTGAGAACCCTTGCACTGCAATGGTTTTTGGGTTTGATTTTAAATAATCCTTTAATTTCAAGGACTTTTTTAAAAAAAGCTTGCAAAACTCAATAATATAGGTATAATTAAGAATGTAATACAGAAAGGAGTTCATTATGAACAAAGAAGAATTGGTAAAAACCGTGTCTGAAAAGACAAAAATGTCTCAAAAACAAGCTTCTGAAGTGCTTGCTGCAACTTTGGAAACAATCACAAAATCAGTTGCTAAAGGTAAAAAGGTTACTTTGGTTGGCTTCGGTACTTTTGAAGCAAGAAAAAGAGCTGCTAGAACAGGACGTAACCCTCAAACAGGTGCAACAATTAAAATTGCTGCAAAAACAGTTCCGGCATTCTCAGCAGGTAAAAAATTCAAAGAATTGGTTAGATAGGTTATTTAAACCGATTTTAAAAAAGCGCCCTTTTAAAAAGGCGCTTTTTTATTACTTATAAATCTTGTTGCCCACCTGCGCTTTAACCACATACATAATCTCGCATGCCCCGTTGCCGCCTTGCGCGTAGCTTTCGTAATCATTGTCGCTTCTTGACATGCTTGTTTTAGAAACAGGCTCTGCCTTATCAGTGTAAATATCAACCAAATAGCCTTCCAGCTTCACTATATCCCATTTTTTTATTGTAAGCATGCCGCTCATAACATTTATTGTGGCAGGAATTATGTGTGTGTGCGAAATGTGGCTTGTTATATAGTCTTGGGAATAGGGCGTTTCACCTCTCCACATAAAAGTGAGCCTTCTTGCTTCCCCTAAAGTTTTAGTGGAGTGGAATTTAAAATATTTTTTTAAAATCTCTTTGTCCGCAAGCTCTCCCCAGGCTATGCCCAAATCCAAAAGGCAGATATCATCAAACCTGTTTTTAAAAATGCCCCTGAGCCAAAAATTTGTGTTTTTTGCAACAACAATACCGTTTAAAACATAAGACGCACGCGGGCTTAGGGAGTATCTGTATTTTTCTCCGTTTATCATAATAGCCTTGCCGCGCTTATAGTTAAGCTGCAAGGGTTCTTTTTTAATATCAACGGATTGTTCGCCCTGTGCGCTTACTTGCGGGAAACTATATTTAATGCGAAAGGCAGCATCTCCAAAAAGTGCATAAACTATCACAAAAAGCACTATTGTGAAACAAATTTTGCCCAAAAGTATCGAATTTTCTTCCATACCTTAATAATATCACTCATAGCCGTTTTATCAAAATAATGAAATTCCCAAATACTAAAGCGGAACATTTTTTTTAAACTTTAGTCTAATAATTCAGACTGAGGAGTGAGGAAGAATATGGTTAAACACAACTAAACGTATAGGCCCTCCTGGTTCCTATACGTTTAGCATTCTTTTCTTGACAAAGTTACTTGCCGAATGAGTGTATGCTCTTTTTGCCCAAATAAGCAAAATAAGCCTTACGAAATTCCGGACTTGAAACCTTTTCAACAACAGTTGGGATTACTATCAAAAATGTGTAAACAACAACTGCAAATAAAATCAATCCTAGTGCTTCAAACATGTTGGGCCTCACTTTCCTTGTACCTACACACTTTATTACGACTTTTGGAATTAAAACTTTATAGAATTTTAAGAGATTGTAACAAAACTAAATAATTGGAGATAGAATGGTTAGTATTAACGAAATTAGAGGATTATTTTCGAATTTTATATGTTCGGACTGCGGAGCCAAATTTGGCGCGGATTCTATAGAGATAGCCCGAGATGAGAACGACGGACTTGTTGTCCTGCATTTTAGATGTCAAAACTGTACAAAAAGTTTCGGGGTTGCATTTTTGGGTTTAACGGGTGAAGATTTAGCAAATTCGAAGGGCGAACAAGCCCCCGCCATAAGCTTTGATGATGTTTTAGATGCGCACAAGAGCATACAAAACATAGAAAAAGACTGGCAAAAATTTACAGCGAAAAAAGATTTGTAATGCTTCGCGTTTTAACTCGTTCGGCTCAAATAAAAAATTTCATTTTTTATTCTCGCCTTCATTTTTTATGGCAGCGGTGCTGTTTTTACAAAATAAAATCTTCCGTGTCTTTTTTAAGATAAAGCCCCAGTGCCAGAGGTTTGTAGCTTGAAATTTCGTTTTTGAGCGCAAAATTTTCTTTGTTTAATTCGTTAACCCTTTGGCGCAATGTTTCATTTTCGGTTTTGGCGCGGATTAATTCAATTACAATTTCTTCAAAACCGTCCATTTTTTCGGCAAGAACATTTGTAATTTTTTCAACTATGCTGTTTTCAAAATCGTTTAGGGCAAGGGTAAAATTGGCGTGTTTTTGCACGGCGGGGTAATCAAAACCCTCCCTTTTTGCCTGCACTTCAAGGGTTTTGTTGTGCAGTTCTTGCATTTTTTTTAAAATGTCAAGATCGGATTTTGAAAAATACACATTGCCCCTCTTATCCATTTTGGGTTTCAAGCATGCCCGTTTGCACCAACTTTTAATTTCGGAAACATCAACGTTAAGCACCTGTTTTACTTGCTCAACACCGTATAGCTTCTCGCGCTCATCCGTATAATTTTGCAATTTTTATATCCTCTAAACCTGTTTTATAAAAACATTATATACGATTTTTGGCATTCTGGCATGAAAAATTACGAATTGTTAATATTTTAATTTACAAGCCATGTTTTATAATAACAGGGCGCATGCTGGCACCAGGTATTTTGGTTAAATAATTGCTCAGGATAAACCGTGAGGCTTTTATAGGCTCTTGATAAATCCGAATATGCTTTTTTGTACGCTGTTTTATATTGCAATTCCTGATAATTGCGAACAACGGTGGGGATTGTAAGAGCCGCGACAACGCCGATTATGGCGAGAGTTATAAGTACTTCGGCGAGTGTAAACGCTCTAAGCCCTGCCGCTGTGTGCGGGAATGGACAGAAATTTGTTAGCGAACATAAAGAGCGAAACTGTTTGAGTCGTTTTTTTGATTCAACAAAAAAACGGCGAGTTGTTGAGTATAAAAAAAGTGAGCTTAGAAATTTCGGGAATGGAGCACCCTGCGGCGATTTTTTGGTACTTTTTTCTAAAAAAAGTACATAGTAAAGCTTTTTAGATCCTGAAACCAGCGTCATCGTGCTACGTGCCACCGCCTCATCGGCGCCGT
>CAZYYK010000076.1:0-8048 GCA_964651135.1 uncultured Gammaproteobacteria bacterium
CTTTACTCTAAAAATATGAAATACAAACTCTTAAAATCCCAAAAGTCATTCCTGGAAATTCCACATAATTACAATTTAGACGTTTGTGTTTACCAGGGCGGCTTCGGAAGCGGAAAAACTTTTGCAGGCTCGCTTTTGGGCATTCTTTTAGCTTTAAAATTTCCCAAAATTTTGGGGCTTGTGGGCGCACAAACTTACAGCCTTGTGCGCGATACCACCCTTGTAAGCTATTTTGAGCACCTGGGAAACATGGGGTTAAAAGAGGGCAGGGGCTTTGATTTCAGCAAGTCCGAACAAAAGCTTATTTTCAAAAATGGCTCTATTATAATGTTTCGCCACTTTGATGAGCCAAATAAGCTGAAATCATTGAATTTAGGCTTTGCAGAAATTGAAGAAATGTCCGATGTGCCGCATGAAACTTTTAAAATGCTTCTGGGACGTATGCGGCAGGTTCCTGGAAATTCCTGGAATGGATTTCGTTACAGAATTTTTGGGCACACCAACCCTGAAGCACGGCGGGGATGGATTTACAACACCTTTGTGCGCGATAAAAGACCCAATTACCGCCTTATAATAGCGCCTTCCACCGAAAACGTCTACCTTCCAAAGCACTACTGCGAGGAATTAAAAAACGCATACGATGAAAGATACTATAAAAAGAACGTTTTGGGCGAATTTGAAGAAGAAGGCAGCGCGCTTGTGGTTAAGGATTTTTCTTCTGAAAATATCCGTAAAATCATATACAACAAGGATTTACCGCTTCACATAAGCTGCGATTTCAATGTAGATCCTATGTGCTGGGTTTTAGCCTATAAAGACGACCGTAAAATATATGTTTTTGATGAAATCGCCCTTGAAAACTCAACCACTGCAATGGCTTGCGCGGAATTCCAAAGACGCTACGGCGCGCACAAAGGTGCAATAATCATAAACGGCGATGCTTCAGGCGATAACCGCACCACCACAAGCGAATACACCAATTACGTCATTATGCGCAACCGCTTGAGCGCATTCGGGTATAACGAAGTGAGAGTTGAAATTCGAGCCTTCAACCCGCCGATTAAGAACAGAATTAACGCTTTTAACGCCATGGTCTGCTCTGCCGCAGGCGAAAGAAGGCTTTTAATTGACCCAAAGTGCGAAAAAGTTTTATACAACATCAACAATTTAAAATACCGCGAAGGCTCATCTATCTTGAATTTGCCCTCATATTACCAGATAAAACAAGCACCGGACCTGAAATTTTTAGGTCACCCGTTTGACGCCATCAGCTATATTGCGGAATTTTACTTCCCTATCAAAATAGAGCGCTGATTGCCGCCGCCTGTTTATGCTTCTGGCGCGCTTTTTGCGCTTTTTAAAGGAAATTTTATGCCCGATTTTTTTGAATATTCTATAATAATTCTTATAATTTTCTTGTTTTTCAGCCAAAACAGAATCTTCATAACGCCCGAACAGCTTGAAAAAAAGCACCGCGACATCATTACGGAGGTTGCAAAACGCTTTGCCACATCAGATTCGCTCAGCGAACTAAAGGAACAATTCGCTGAAATCAAGGTAAAGATTGACAAAATTTATGAACGGGTTAGCGGTTCTTAGGGCGCTTGGGGCAAGGGTTTGGGCTGCAAGGAATTTGACGCGGCCAAAAATCCCCGGCAATTTAGGGTTTTGGGCAGTACTTAAAGGCTTGCGGGCGTGGATGTTGCAAAAAAGCTGCGCTAAAAGCGCCGCTTGGACGAGGGAAACAGACCTGCATTTAAATAATTTTTTTGTTTAAAAACCCAAAAATCGATTTTTTCTTATCCAGCAAGGCTTTTAGTTCTTCAATCTGCTTTTTTAGGGCTGTGTTTTCAAGCAATTTTTCGTTTAATTCGGCAGAAATTTCAAAGTATTTTTCTTGCCAGTAGTGTGCATGTTCTTTTTCTTCTTTTCTAATAATTTCCAGCTGTTTATATTTGCCTGCGTCAATTGCCAAATCCTTAAGTTCTGATATAAGTTTTAATGTAATGTTATCGCTTTGTGTATCAGGGCTTTTGACGTTTTGTTCCGTGTAGAGTTCCGCGTTTATTGTTGGAATTTCCTGGAATTGCTCCTGGGGCGGGGAAGTTTGCTTTGACGCTTTGTTACGCCTTGATTTTAGGTTCAGGGCACGAATTTGCATTGCTTCTTTATTGGAAATTACAATAAGCTTTCCGTTTGCCCCTTCAATTGCCTGAAGCTTTCCTTTGTCAATCCAGGCATAAACCGAAGATTGGCTCATCAAGAGCGTTTCTTGCGCTTCTTGCACCGTTAATTTTAAATTTTCCATAATGTTTTCCTATTTTTTACTGTGTTTTACAAGAATTTCCAGTAATTTTACCACAATTCTTGCTTTTTTTAAAACGCTTGACAAATATTATAACATGTTTTATCATGCATGTATATAGTGTGAAGAAAAAGTAATAAAATTTCTTAACATTTGGGTGGAAACAGGCCTATATCAAGGGTTTTCAAATGTAAAAATTTAATAAAAAGAGCATGCCTTCAGCATGCTGCACAAAATCAAAAGCCTTGCACACAGGGGTATTAAAAGGCTCAAACAGAAGGTTAAAAGCGCATTGGCGCAGGAATTTAGAGGAATTACAAACCGAAAGGAGAAGAGCGGGTTAAAATTTGACAAAATAAAAAGTGCCTCATAAGAAGCACAAATCAACTACAGTTTTATTATAGCACAACAAAATTAAAAAGCAAGTGTTTTTTGTTTTGGTGTTGTGTTGTGGTTTTCTAATTATAGCGCGCCGTTCCGGGTAATGCGTTTTTGGACGGCAAAAAATGTGGGGCCGCATAAAATAAAGTTTTAGTGTGGAAATAAAAAAGGTTTGTGTTCAAAAAGGTATAAGTGAGGCCGTTTTAAGGGTTTTAATTCGTTTTTTAAAGGAGAGAAGATGAATAATTTGAACCAAAACACAGTGAAGGACACAAAAAAACACTTGAAAACCGTTGAGTACACACAATTTGAGCTTACAAAGGCGCTTTATATAAGCGGGCTTTTTGACAAAATTGATTTGACAAGTTCGTCGAAACTCTTTCTGTGGGCGCTTTGCACGCATTATAATCCAAATAAAGACACTATGTTTCCTTCGCAGGCGTCTGTGGCAAAAAAGCTTGGTATAAGTGAAAAATCGGCTGAGCGTGCGGTGAAAGAGTTGCGCGACAAGGGTTTATTGACTTATATTACCAAGAAAGTCAATCACTATGTGTTTAGTGAAAAATTTTTTGAATTGGTCAAAATGTCGGAACAATTCCGTCAAAATGTCGGAAACGGTACCCGTCAAAATGTCGGACAAACAAATAAATATGAACAAAGAAATAACACCAAAAAATTTCAAAATTTTAATCAAGGTGGAAGCCTGCAGCCGGGCGGCCGCGCCATACCTTCAATTGAGGAAACCCGTAAATATATTGAGGAATTTGAAGAAGCGAAGAAAACAAGTGTAAATCCTTACAATTATACGAAAGACGAAGCATTAAGGTGGCTGAAAAAAGTTCCCGGGTGGCGTTTAGGGCGTTCAGACCTTGTCAAAACGCTTGTAAAAAAGTATCGTTTCAAAGAATTTTTGTTTGTTTTGGAAAATGATTTCACGGAGTAGAAACTAATGGAAAGTTTTGGAATTTGTTGGAATAAAAAAACCGAAAGATTTTAATTTAAGTTAGTTTTCCGCCGAAGGATTAGGTAAAATTACCTAAGTAAGATTACGGGCTTTTAAACCTCAAAAACCTTGTTATGATTGATTTGTAACAAGGAAGAGGAGGATAAAAAATGAGCGGTCATTTTGCGGGAAAGTTTAATTTATTACAAAAAAAATGTTACTGTAAAGTTCTGGAAAGCATTAACACGCTTGGGTTTACGCTTAAAAATAAGGCGACTTATTTTTATGAACAAGAATTCCATAATGAAAAATCCTATCCAACATGAGGCTTCAGCCTCATTTCTTTAACCTAAAAATGCTTTGCCCGGGTGCATTTTGCCTTGTTTGGCAGTTAACAATTTCCTAACTGCGGAAAATACATCGGTAAAATTTATTTTTAAAACTTTATAATGGTTTTGAGGATTAAGAAAATGAATTTAACAGCGAGAGAAGAACAGATTATGTCGCTTTTGGCGACAGGTATGCAGGATAGGGCAATTGCTTACTGTACGGGCATTTCGGTGCGCACAGTGCATGCACACTTAACCAGAATTTATGCAAAAAACCAAGTTATAAACCGCTACGGCGCAATTATTAAGTATTTTACCCACCTTCAACAGCTCAAAAGACCTGTAAACAGGGGCAAAACAGTTTTTAAACAGAGATATTCCACAAAAAATCATGAGTAATTTTTATTATAATTTAAGCGGCGGCATAAACACCGCAAAAACGCGCATAGGCATGGGGCAAGACACAAAAAGGCTTTACTGGTGGGACTCAAAGAACGTTGAAATCCTAAAAAACCAGGGCGTGTGCCGCCAAAAGGGCAACGTAAAACTTTTTGACCTAAACCCTGCCGCCGGCGTTTTGGCGCTGCACGAATACCCAAAAAGCACGCCAAGCTTTGTTTTTGCCACATCAGACGGCAAAATTTACAGCTATAACCATGTTACAACCCTTTTAACTCTCCTGCACACCTTTGAAACCGCACCTAACGCCGTTTCATTCACTCCCTTTTTGGACGGCATTATCATCGCAGCGGATAACAATGCGGGTGTGTATTATAAACAGGGCAAGGATATCGAGCCCTTAGGCCTGCAAGATGCCGACGGCGCGCCCATTCCATCCGCAACCGTCGGCGTTTTCGCAAGCCGTGTGTGGATTGCCAAGGGTTCCACAATTTATTTTTCTGCACTTGGAACTTACAAAAATTGGACAAGCACCCAAGACGCAGGCTATATTTCAAAATTTCACTCCTCAACAACCGATATTGTTGCGATGAAAGAATATTGCAACAATTTTGCCATCTATAAGGCTGACGGCGTCTATCTTTTGAGCGGTTCAAGCCCCGAAGATTTTGCCGTCACCAGGCTGGCAAATATCGGCACAATATCCAACAACAGCGTGGTTTGTGCCGACAACAAACAGTATTTTATCAATGAAAACGGCGTTTTCTACCTGGGGCAAGCCGGAATGCTTTCCCAAATAGCCCTTAGCAGCAACATTGCCGATAACATAAAAACTTTTTTTGAACAAATCAACTACTCCCAAGCCGCAAAAGCCGCGGCACTGCTTTACGAAATCAAAAATCAGATTTGGTTTTTCATCCCGAAAGTCAATGCCGAATACCTTTCAGAAGTCTACATTTACGATTTTGCTTGTGACGCGTGGTTTAAGCGGGTTATACCTTACCAAATCACAGCTGCGGCAACGGTTTGCGGAAAAATTTACACAGCTACTTTCAGTGGAGAGGTTTTCGCCGAAGATAAAGGCAACACCTTCGCGGGCTTGCCGATTGAGTTTCAGTTCTCAAGCCCGTTTTTCCATCTTGGCGCGCCCACCGTGCGCAAAATTGTTGAAGATTTCAACTTTATTTTTGATGAAGAGTACGAAAACCGTTTCAACAAGTTGACACCTTGAACCCTAAATCGCTTGTGTGGGTTGATAATACACTTGTTGATGATTTCAATTCAATGTGGGCAGAAGATGACGCAAACGGTTTTGAATGGGCGGAACCGACCGAAGAAGCCTACCGCACAGAGATTTTCGACGCCAACACGGCAATTCAGCTTCACATTGAAGGCGAAAACCTTGGCGATGATTTTGCGCTTGTGGGGATTGAATTTAAGGAAATACTTTTGGACGAATAGGCGCAAATGCTGCCCTTGCGGCTTGTTTCCCGTTATCCTGAACCGGCTTCAGGATCTGTCTAAACCCCAAAAAAGAGGATATTATGAACTATTTTGAACTTTTTAATAAAGTAATGCTTGAGCTAAACTACCGCCAAATCACGGTTTTTGCCAATGTTTTCAAAAGCGAACACCTTCGCATTTTGGAAAATTTGAACCGCGTCAATTCCGAAATCTGCGCAAGCGAAAATTGGCCGTTTTTGGCTCGCAGCGCGAATATTACCGTGCTTGCAAACACCATTGAAGCAGATAACGTTGAAGGAAAAATTACAAAAGTCTTTAAAGGCAAACAGCGATTGGCTTTCAGCCCTTTTTACGAGAGCTTTTTCAACGGCTGCAACGTGAACAACTATTACAGTTTTTATGACGACAAACTTTTATTCCCCAAAAGCGCCTCAAGGCAAGTGTATCAAGTGTTTTATAACACCGATAAAATTGCACGCGCGCAAGACGGCACGCTGAAAACAAAAATGACGCTTGAAGGCGATGAACCCTTGCTGCCACAGCCTTTTGCGGAGCAACTTTTGGTTTACGGCACGTGCATGCGCACCAAAGCGAACCCGAATTTCCCCAAATTCGCCTTTTGGGCGACGATGTTCAGGGAAGCTTACGCGAATTTCCGCAAACTGAACGGCTTAAGCTTTGAAGATACGCCGTATTTGACGCTTTCAAGGCGCTTGAGGTTTTAGTGCCGGCTTTTGCCGCACGCAGCGCAAATTTCTTCAACCGCAGCCTCACATTCGCGCGGAATCCCCTAACGGCCGCGCAAAAAACATACCCCAACCAACAACGAAAGGACCAACTATGACAACACCTTACGGAACAAACCCCACAGCCTCATACACCAATTTTATCGGCGAGGCGTGGAGCCAAAAAATCAATAACGGCCTCAATTCCACCTGCGCGATGCTTCAGTGCGTAAACCGCGACTGGCAAGCGGAAGCGGACAAAGGCGTAAAATCAATTCACATAATCTCGCCCACAGCGGTAACTGCCGCCCCCTACACAGGCTCAATTGAAAGCTATGGCAGCCTTACAAGCGCTGACACCGAGCTTGCACTTGACCAGAACGTGTATTTCGGGCTTGAAGTTCCCGATATCGACCAGGCACAAACAAATACAAGCATAATGGACGCAATAACCGCGCAGGCAAGCAAATCTGTGGAAAAAGCCATTGACCAGTATTTGTTCAGCATGCACGCAAACGCCGACAGCGCAAACGTTATCGGCTCATCCACTACCCCAACGGAAATAACCAGCAGCACGGTTTATTCCAAATTCGTCGAACTATCCAAAAAACTTAAGCTTTCAGGCGCGCTGGACGGCAAAACCAAAGGCTGGGTTGTGGTTCACCCCGATATCGAAGAACTTTTATTATTGTGCTCGCAATTCGTTTCTGCCTCAAACACAGGCGACAAAACGATTGCAGAAGGCGCAATAGGCAAAATTGCAGGCCTTGACGTGTTTGTAAGCAACAATGTCGGCAAAAACACTTCTTCTTACACTGTTTTAGCGGGCACACACCAGGCAATTACTTACGCTTCGCAATTGGAAAAAGTAGAAACAATCCGCTCAGAGAGCGCGTTTTCATCAATTGTACGCGGCCTTTACGTGTTCGGCGCATTGACGCTAGAGCCAAAAGCGCTTGCCACAATGATTTGCGCGATTTCAGCGTAATAAAACGCGGCCTTACAGAAAGGATAACAATATGCAAAATGATATCACCCCAAAAACGGCTCCGCAAGGCGCTAATGCCTATCTTACCCAGTGCGGCTATGTCGACAATTTAACGGCTTTTGGCCTTGTAACACCACAACGGGCGCAAGCCATGAAGCAAGAATTGGCTTTAAAGTTGAATAACACAACAGGTCAAAAGCCCGCTAATGAAACGGCTTTTGCCGAATTCGAAAAGATAAATCCGGACTTTTTTAAGGTTCGTGCCGATTTGCGCGAATACCTTAAAAACACGGACGTGGAGCTGAATGCGGGGGAATTTGAAAAAATCGCCCGGCTGGTTTTTGAAATGGAACAACAGGCGGTTGCGCGCTTCCAGCAAGAGTTAGAGCAGGGCAAGACCCTTGAAAATGCCAACACACAGGCGCTTGAGCGTTTGAACACAAACACGATGCGCCAAACCGACGGTGCGGTGCAGGGACAGAAAATCTTTACCCCGCAAGAGATTGGCGCAATG
>CAZYYK010000077.1:0-5500 GCA_964651135.1 uncultured Gammaproteobacteria bacterium
GTATTTCAGCGAATAACCTGATAAATAATTATCCCATATATTGTATTTTACAGATAAATCAGGAGGCTCCCCCTGCGATGCGCTATAGCGGGTTTCAGAAATATCCACTTTGATCATCTTGCTGGAATCAACTATAGGGTAGGCTTTAAGTAATTGTTTTAATTTACCGCCATCTCCAAGCCCTTTTGCACTGTTTTGAATTTTATCTGTTACGTTTTGATCAATTTTTTTTGCTGCAAAAGCAACACTGTCTTTAAAATTTTTGACAGGTATATCTGAAACCCTTCCCGAATTTGAAGCAACACCGGATGTTGTTTTGGTATATGCATAGCCATTCAACCTTGATACTCTTAACAATAGACTTCTCCTTTTCATCGTGCTTATTATTTAAGGCGTGTAAAAATAAAACTTGCTATTATTAAATAATAAAAGATAAATGAAAAGAGCTTAAAAAAGAATATTTACCAAATAATATTTATTTTCAAAAATATAATTCACTCATTATGCTATAATCAATTTATGTATCTATAAATATTTAAGGGGGGGAAATGAAAAAAGTTTTATATTTTGATGTAGAATATGCAAATTCAAAAAACCAATCTATTTGCCAAATGGGTTTGTTGAGTGAATATTTTCCTAGCGGGGAACCTATTTTCCCCGAACGCGATATTTATATAAATCCTGAAGATAGTTTTGACGAAAATTGTACCAGAGTACATGGAATTACTAATGAGAAAGTAAAAAATGAACCAAATTTTCCCACAGTTTGGGAAAACATAGAATTATATTTTAAAGATTCTATAATCATCGGACACAATATTGCAGCTGCCGATATTAGTGCCCTTTCAAAATCTTGCAATAGATATAATATTGAATTACCAAAGATTCGTTATATCTGTACTCTCGATTTAGCAAGAAAATATATACCTTCGTATATGATTAAAGATTATAGTCTATCAACATTATGCGACTATTTTGACATAGATATTGATAATTGTCATAGTGCATTTGACGATGCTTGTGCTTGTGTAGATTTATTTAAAACATTGGTCGAAAATTTTAATATTGATATTGACAAACACATAAAAACATTTTCAGCTAGTGAAACTAAAGAATTTATACAATATATATCTTCTCCAATGATTAGAAAAACCATATTGGATTTTTATGGCATTATTAAAGGTTTTTCAATAGATGAAATAATTGTTCCAAAAGAAAGTGCCTATATTTCTCAATGGCGAAAAGAAAATCAAAAATACACAAATCAAAAAGAAATCTCAAATATAATTAAAATAATTGATAAAATCCTTGAAGATGGTGTTATTAGAAATAAAGAAATGCAGGAATTAATAATTACAGTTGAGGAATATTTTAACTTAATTGTTGGTTCACCAATTACGCTTGCGATACAAGTTTTGAACGGAATACTAAAAGGAATCTGTATTGATAATAAAATTTCTACCGCAGAGGGTGAAAATCTAAGAAAATGGATGTATAAAAATAGTTATTTGAATGGTTATTATCCATTTGACCAAATTATGTCGGTACTTGATTGCGTATTGGAGGACAATATTATAACTAAAGAAGAATCTGATTCAATGATAAGAGTAATAAATTCCTTACTTGAGCCTATTGAAGAACTGCGAGAAGAGATAATTTCCGTAAAGGGAAAACATGTATGTTTGAGTGGAATTTTTTCACACGGTCAAAAATCTGATGTTGAAAAAATTATTGTTCAAGATGGAGGGATTATTGACTCTACGATTAAGAAGACGACAGATATTTTAATAATCGGAGATAGCGAATGTCAAGCCTACGCATACGGAAACTATGGAACAAAAGTACAAAAAGCAATTGATTATTCAACCAAAGGTTGTGATATTAAAATAATTAAAGAATCTGATTATTTTTCAAAAACTGATAAAGTAAAAGAGATTGCAGGCTGTTAAGATAAAAGTGTTAACAGAAGATGAAAGTTTAAATAATTTAACAGAAGCCTCAACTACAAAGTACAAATACTCAAGCAAAAAACCTTCCTGAATCTACCACCTTTCAGTATCTTGAAGAATATGGATTTGTAGTCGGATGTTGAGATAGCTTGCTTCAATATAGAAAACAAAATTGTTGCATTACGTAATATTAATTAATTTTTAATTCGAAATTAATATTAATACTTTAAACACCTTGAACTTAAAATAAAAATTTACAAAAACCCAACAGCTGTGCTATAATAATACTAATTTTACTTTTAGGATACGCATTTGAGAGATATTAACAGGAAGAATATAAATGAATACGTAGAAGATATGCCGCTGTTTATCAGAATTGCAATAATAAGTTCTATTATACTTTATATTTTGGTTATTATTCTGCATGTCAGCTCCGATGTAATTACACATTTTGTGCAACATAGCATAAATCCTGCAAGGAAAGCAATATCATTGGCACTGTGGCCCGGCGTTATTGGTTTTATGATTGCATACGCAGCTGTAAAAACAATTTATTTTTTCAAATTATTTTCGTTCGGAAACGAGGAACCGTTTGAAATGGATGAAGATAAGCCTGTGCATATAAAAAGCGAAAATGAAATGTCGCTTATAAACAGTTATTGTGAAGTTATATTTGACCAAAACGAAAAAAGAATAATTTGTAACGAAAAAATCATCACAAAAAACGGCTATTACCGAAAAGCAACGGTGTCAAATTCAAAACCGTATAATATTAATGCCGTATATCAATCTTTATGTTCCACTTTTGACAGCGAGACTAATTATGATACCCTTATTCTTGCGGCAGGCGGGTTATTTTGCGATATTGATGAAACATTGGTTGATATGTACGGAAAAGAAATTGAAACGCCGTCTGAATTAATTACAAGAGAGCAGAATCAAATAAAAACCAAAGTGGACGTTAATAATTGTTCAAAAGAAGAATTAAACGCATTGCCTTGCATAGACAATATAATGGCTGATAAAATAATAAAACGCAGAAAAAATTGCAGGCCGTTTGAATCTGTTGAAAGTTTTTTTCGCATAATGGGTTTTTCAGATTATCAAAAAACAGTTTTAAAGGGGAAAATTTTTGCGGGCAGCAAGCATGAAACATCCGAACAACCTGTAAACAACGAGAGGCGGGTTGATATATAAACTATGGATCCAACAGCGCATATTCTTATAAACCCTATGCCATCTACGGGCGCTCTGATATTGATGGGGATTTTAGTAATTATAATCCTTGCAATACGTAATTTTCGCTTTATTATTGCGGCAATAGAATCAAATAATTTAATATCAAATTTTATAAACAAAAGAATTTATGAAAGAAACACGAAAAAACAAACTCTTGAAGCCGCAAAACACGCCCAAAGGTATATTTCTTATCTGGAAAATGATAATTTAATGCTTTTAAACACGCACTGTCAGGTAATTTTAGATAAAAGTGCCGAAGCAATCCAAATTATTGACAATACGGGTTATAATCAAACTATTGTTGCTGAAAATTTTTATGCGGTTGACATTTACAGGGTTTGGAACACATTGTGTTATTCATTTAATGACAACACAAATTTTGATGCTGTTTCAGAATTTGTAAGAGGCAGTGCCAAGACAATAACAGTAAATAAAAAGCTTGAGCGCAAAATTGATATTAACAGTTGTTCCCAAGCCCAATTGGTCAAACTCCCCGGAATTAACACTGCAATGTCTGTGCGGATTATAAAATATCGGGAAGAAAACAACGGCTTTAGTTCTGTTGATGAATTTTTCAAAAAATTTAAAATAAAAGACCATTTCCAAAGGCAATTAATCGCCCTAATTGAAGCAAGAAAAACGCAAAATTACGAACAAATAATGGAGGCGGAAGACACCGTCAATAAAAAAGATAGCGGCGCAAGAGAGGTTGATTTTTAATGTTTCTCAAAGTTCATAAAATAGTGCAAAAAACAAAAGTTGAAGGCCCCGGAACAAGGTTTTGCATTTGGGTGCAAGGCTGCAAAAGAAACTGTAAAGGGTGTTTTATGCCCCTGGCGCAGCCTCAGGGCGGCGGCGAATTAATTGATGTTGATGCTTTATTCAAACAAATACAAAAGTGCAAAGAAACAATTGAAGGGGTAACTTTTTTGGGCGGCGAACCGTTTGAACAAGCCCAAGCGCTTTCTTACATTGCAAAAAAGGTGCAAGGCATGAGTTTAAGTGTTTTAACTTTTACAGGGTACAAATACGAAACTTTGCTGGGCTTAAATGATAAACACGTAAATGAGCTTTTGGCCAATACAGATTTGTTGATTGACGGAGAATTTCAAGAACAAAACCTTGATTATTCAAGGCCATGGGTTGGTTCTTCGAATCAGAGATATCTGTTTTTAACCAAAAAATACACCTGGGGTGACATTAAGGATATAAAAAATCAGTTTGAATTAAGTTTTTCCTATAACGGTAAAATAAAAATAAACGGCATGGGAAATTTAAACAAATTGAAACAAATTGTCCTGGGGCAAATTTTATGATAAAATTTTAAAAATGGAGAATTGAATTATGTCTATTTATAAATTACCTAACCTTTTACGGGCAAGGGTTCCTCTTATTTATATCGCAACTTATGAAGAAGAAAGAATTTTGGGGGTCATTAAAGACATTGTTAAAAATGAAACGCTTATAAAATATAAGCGCGAAATTTACACCTGGACGGAGGCAAACGGGCTTTTTTCAGTCGATAACGGCAAAACCATTCCAGATACGGCATCCCCCTGCAAAGCTTTGGATTATATAAAGGACTGTCAAAATAATGCGATATTTATAATGTATGATTTTCATACAAATTTCGGTATCTGTAACCGTGAACCGAATTACGGGATTGTCAGAAAAATAAGGGATATGATACCCGCGCTTAAAACAAGCTCTGTAAGAAAAAATATAGTATTTATATCGCCGGAAACCGTAATACCCCCAACATTGCAAAAAGAAATCACTATATATGATTTTCCGCTGCCCCATTTAGATGAAATCAAAACTAAATTAAAGAAAATGATAGAATTCAACAAAAATTCCATATCAAATAATCTTACGGAAGAAGATGAAGATAAGCTGTGCAAAGCGGCTTTAGGGTTAACCCTGCAAGAAGCTGAAAATTCTTTTGCTCTTGCAATGGTGGATGACGGCAAAATTTCAATTGCTGATTTAAAAATTATTATTGAAGAAAAAATGCAGGTAATTAAAAAAACCGGGCTTTTGGAATTTGTACAAAGCGAAGTTGATATGTCAGACGTCGGCGGTTTGGACAATTTAAAGACATGGCTTAAAAAAAGAAGCAATTCATGGTCTGAAAAAGCAAAATTGTATTCTATAAAAAACCCGAGCGGCGTTTTAATAACAGGCGTTCCGGGCTGCGGAAAAAGTTTAACGGCAAAAGCGGCAAGTTCAATTTGGCAGTTGCCTTTATTAAGAATGGATTTTGGCAAAATCTTCAGCGGAATTGTCGGAAGTTCTGAAGAAAATATGCGGCG
>CAZYYK010000077.1:5510-7853 GCA_964651135.1 uncultured Gammaproteobacteria bacterium
GAAGCGGTTGCCCCTTCGATTTTATGGGTTGATGAAATCGAAAAAGGTTTGGTGGGGCTTAATTCAAACGGGGATAGCGGTGTGTCAACAAGAATATTCGGCACATTTTTAACCTGGATGCAGGAAAAAAAGGCGTCTGTTTTTGTTATAGCAACTGCAAACAATATTAATAACCTGCCGCCGGAACTTTTAAGAAAAGGGCGTTTTGATGAAATCTTTTTTGTGGATTTGCCGACCCTAAATGAAAGAGCGGAAATATTCAAATTACATTTGAAAAAGCGGCTGGACGGCAAAAATATATCACAGGAAATAAACCCCGATGACGATGAAACCTGCATGCAGCTTGCCAAAATGACAGAAGGTTTTATAGGCGCAGAAATTGAGCAGGTTGTTGTTTCTGCCCTCTATGAAGCGTTTTTTGAAAGCAGATTGCTGCTTTTCAAAGACTTAGAAAAAAGTATCAGCAACACGGTTCCTTTATCCGTAACGCGCAAAGAACAAATTATCGCACTCAGGGAATGGGCAAATTTAAGAGCCGTGGCAGCAACAAAAAGGGAAGATCTTGAAGAATACACAAAAAATTCCTCTCAAGATACCGCGGATGATGTGTGCAAAACACGCGGCGGAAGAGCCCTGGATTTTTAGGAGAATAAATAATGTCTTGTATCGCAATTTTAATACCTTATGCATATATAGCAGCTAAAACCCTTATGGTTCTGGGGGCAACCGGTGCGATTAGCTCAACGGGGCTGGTAACTGCCCAAAGTTACGATTTGCTTTCAAAAATAGATATGGAAGCGCTAAAAAACGGTACGTTAAATCAGGAAGATATGCAAAAAGTGCAAAATGCATTAAAAACCAATTTTAAAAATATGCAGGAAGAATTCGTTACAACTTTTGTTAATGAAGATTTATTGCTGAAAACCCTTGAAGAATACGGGGATTTTAATGTAGAAAAACGGGAAGGGAAAATTGTCTGCTCTTCGGAAGTTATTGATATGGAATTTTATAAAACCGCACAAGATGAGCCTTACAGGGTCAGAATATATTCCAAATGCGATTGTGAAACCATTGTAAATGATATAAACGAAGAATACGGGCTAAACGTTCAAGAGCAAAATTATAATAACCTTAAAGAGCGTCTGGAGCGGGAAAATTTGCAAATCGGGCATGAAGAGGTTCTGGAAGATAATACCATAGTTTTAACGATAAATTTAGGGTGATAATATGGGAAAGCAAATTAAATTTAAATTACTGCCAAACGGGCAAATACAAGCTGAAACGGTCGGCATGAAGGGTTCTGAGTGTTTGAATTATATAGATTTAATGACAAAATTAACTAACAGTGAAATTATTGAAAATGAACACACCAGTGAATATTATGAAAAAAATGTTCAAAAAATAAATAATTCACAAACGTATTAATTCGGTCGTATATAATATTTCCCCTGTTTAGAAATTAAGAAATTCTGATAAATTTAACCCAAAAGCATTTGCCAATTTTTTAATTTTTGAAAAAACAACATCATTTTTGGCTGTTTCAATATTCCCCAGCGTCGAACGGGCAATTCCCGAATGAAAAGATAAGTCATCTTGAGAAAAACCATGTTCTTTTCTTAAGTCTTTAATTCTTTTAGCAAGTTTTCTTAACAATACCTTGTCCATAGAATAATTGTCCGCTATAATGACAAAATAACAAACTGTGTCACGGACAAAAATGTATTACTAAAGAAAGGAATGTAAATGAACAAGGAAGATAACAACGCAGAAATTGAAATGTATTACAGGCAAATAATTTCATTGGCAGATTTAATGCTTAATAATACCGAAGATATTCCAAACATCTTAACTATAAGAGATTTGGCGCAAAACGGTTTGGAAAAATCGGCTCAGAAGACTTGCTGATACCGCGTTTTTGCTGTTGCTATTTTTATTGGCCGGCTTTATTCAAGCTCGGATATTTTCTGTCTGATATTATTCAGCATGTTTTCCATACTGCTTGCTTTTTGCTTCAAAAAAGCCAATTCATCGTTTTCCGAAGCAGGGGCGTTAGATTTAAAATTTTGACTGCGCCCAAAGCCCGAAAACATTCCCTGCCCGTTGCCTTTGCCGCTTTTTTTGCCGCTACATTTTGCATAACCGACACCTGATTTTTGTTGATTACCCTGGCAGATTCCCATTCCCCTGCCTGTCATTGCACCTTGCCCCATTGGGCCTGTTCCGTCTTGTCTTGGCATAATAACCTCCTTTGTTATAAGTGTAATTGTTTTTTATATTTAATGACATTTCAGACTTATTATACACTTGACAATTTAAATTGTCAAGTGTATAATAAAATAAAAT
>CAZYYK010000078.1:0-7842 GCA_964651135.1 uncultured Gammaproteobacteria bacterium
TGAAATCTGACATGTTTATAGCGCAAATTCTTGTGTCCCCCTTGGTTTTTGCATTGCGAATATCCCTTTTAAGCCGCTCCAGCACGCCATATGCCACCTCATTCACCTTTTCAAAACGGTTATCAACTGCTTTGTGCACCTTATCAATCGAACATCCGTATAAACTATCGTGGGCGTGGTTTTTTAGGAATTCACGGTAGGCGAAATCCAATGAGGGCTTATATTTTGCGTTACAGATAAGGTCGAGAGGCTCAACAATTCGCCCTAAGAGCCAGCTTAGGCGCGCGTGATAAATTTTTTGATAAATTCGTGCGCTGTAAACTCCCTGCAAAATATAATTTGCGGAATTATCCAAAAGTTCGCCCTTCAAATTTTTCTTATATTTCAAATTTTTTAAATATTCAAATGGCGAAGATAGCTTTATTTCATACTTTTTAAGGTTTTTATTGGCTTTTTTTATTGTATCTGCTGCATTTTCAAGGATTTTAAGGTGATCTGCGCCTATGGGAAGCAAAATTTTATTGTTTACGCTGTATTTTGCAATCTTATCTAAAAACGCTTCAAGCGCCTCAATTCGCGCTTTTTCAGGCATTTTGGAGTGTAAAATATCCATAAAATAACCCTGCACAAGGCGTGTTGTATTAATACCGTTAAGCACGAATTCAGAGGGCAAAAAGCCTGTGCCGCGCCACAAAATGGCATTTTTAATGTTAAAATATTTTAAAATTTCAAAAATACCGCGTGAATGCCCGAAAGTGTCGGGAAGGTATCCGATAAAATCCTTGCAGCCCAAGGATTTCGCGCGCTCAATGCCAAACTCAAGGTTTTTAATTAAATTCCACCCACCCGTTAAAAAGCTATCGGCACTAACCGCAAAAGGCCCTATATAAAGCTTTTTTGCCGCTATAAGCTTTTTTATGCGGTTAAGATTTTCGCCCCGAAATTTTAAGTAACAATCAAGCACATCCGTTTGCCCGTCAAGGTAAAAGCAAGGTGCAGCACCACTTTCAAGCTCACACAAAATTTCATCCATAACCTCCAAAAGCCTGAGGTTAAATTCCGCATGCGTTTGGTACCATTCGCGGTCCCAGTGCGTGTGCAAATATGCGATAACTTGTTTTTTCATATCCTTATTTTAGCATAGTTTTAAAGTTTGGGCATAACTTTCACCACGGATAATCATCGCTCATTTTCCAGCCGTCCAGCATAATAAGTGCCGCGCAATGTGTGCCGTCGCCGTTTTTGCTGCAATTACCTGTAAGGGCACTTCTGTCTGTTGTAAAACCAAGGGCCAGCATTTTGCCGTTACGGACTCCATTACCTTGAATATAGTAATCAAACACAAACATGTCTTTGCCAAAAGTGTTTGGTTTTTTAGGTCCGTTTAAATCAATGTAAATAAGCCCCATTGAATTTGTCAGGCCGCCCACCCAAACTCTTATAAAAGTTCCGTCGTTTAAGTAAAAAGTCGTATAAGAAGCTGCTATCCAGGTTCTAGGGGTTGAGCTGTTTAAATTGTAATAGGGGTAATCGCATTTAGTGGTGTTTGAAGCGTCATAACAGTCTTTTGCAACCTTTAAATAGGGTATCATATAGACTTTTGCAAAATTATTAGCGCAGTGAAACCCGCCGGAGCATGTAATAACCCAGCTTTCAATCGGCCCGTGTTCTGCAATTGCAAGGTTTGTGGTATTTGAAAGTGCGGAGTATACTTTTTTCAGCCTTGTTACGGTTTCTTGTTTTTTATAATTGCGCACAACCGTGGGGATTGTAAGTGCGGCCACAACGCCTATTATTGCTAATGTGATAAGAACTTCGGCGAGAGTAAAAGCTAAGCTGTCAGAGCCCCTCCCCCTTGCTTTATTGCTTTTTTCCATCATTTTGCGCCTTTCGTTATTTCCATTTATTTTATACTATTTTTTGAACTTTTGCAAATTTGGCTTCTATTGTAATTTTATAGCAAAAAACCTGTGTTTTATAAATGAAAATATTGTTATAAACACAAAAAAATGATATAATGGTTCAGCAGGTTTTTACGGCAGGCGGCGGGGTAATTGAATAAGGGTGAATAAGGGTGAAAAAGGGGAAATTTATGAAAGATGCAACAATTGCAATACACGGCGGACGGGATAAAAAAAGTTCAACGCACGCAAGCGCTTTGCCCATTTATCAGTCTAACGCTTTTGATTTTGAAAATTCACAGCACGCCGCGGATTTATTTGAATTTAAAAAAGAAGGAAATATTTATACGCGCATAAATAACCCCACAACTGATGTTTTGGAAAAAAGAACAGCGCTTTTGGAAGGCGGAGTGGGCGCTTTGGCTGTATCTTCGGGGATGAGCGCCACATTAACCGCAGTGCTTACAATTACAGGTGCGGGGGATGAAATTGTATCGTCAAGCGCTTTATACGGCGGAGTGCACACACTTTTCAGCCACACTTTAAAAAATTTAGGCATTAAGACAAATATGGTTGATAGCAGCAGTATTGAAGAATTTAAAAAGGCAATTAATGAAAAAACAAAATTGATTTATTGCGAAAGCATTCCAAACCCAAAGCTGAATATTATTGATATAAAAGCTTTAGCAGATTTGGCGCACAAAAATAACATTCCTTTGGTTGTTGATAACACTGTCCCGACACCTTATTTGTTCAAACCTTTTGAATGGGGGGCTGATATTGTTGTGCATTCCGCCACAAAGTTTTTGGGCGGGCATGGCACGTCATTGGCGGGAATTATTGTAGATAGCGGCAAGTTCAACTGGGAAAAAAGCGGCAAGTTTCCAAACCTTGTTGAACCTGATGAAAGCTACCATGGGATTTCATACACAAAGTTTTTTGGCAAAAGTGCATTTATTGCAAAAGCACGCGCGCAAATTTTAAGGGATTTTGGCTGTGCACTAAGCCCTTTTAACGCATTTATGATAACACAAGGAATTGAAACCCTGCCCTTAAGAATGGCGCGGCACAGCGAAAACGCAATGGCCGTGGCAAAATTTTTATCAAAACACAAAAATGTTTCCTGGGTAAATTATCCCGGGCTTGAAAACCATCCTGACCACGGGCTTGCAAAAAAATACTTCAAAAAAGGGTTTGGGGCTATAATTGGCTTTGGTATCAAAGGCGGGAAAAGCAGCGGAATTAAATTTATTGATAATGTAAAATTATTTTCCCACCTGGCAAATATAGGGGATGCAAAATCTCTTGTAATACACCCTGCAAGCACAACACACCAGCAGTTGAGCGAGAGCGAAAAAATTTCATCCGGAGTAAGCGATGATTATATAAGGTTGAGTGTCGGAATTGAGGATATTGAGGATATTTTAAATGATTTGGATAATGCCCTGAGTTTTGTGTAAACAAACGAAAAACCCTTGTTAAACAAGGGTACTCGTATTATTATTGTTTGTCTTTGGATTTGTTTATTATTTAAATCAGGGACTTTAGAAGCCTTCTGTTTAATCAGAATTTTAAACCGCATTGGCGTGAACGCTGCTTGAACTTACCTTAAAGGTTAGTCAACGGGCACAAAAGGCCTGGGTGTAGGGTTGGGCGCTTCCAGATATTCGTCCGGAGCTACTGTTGGAGGCAGTGTCGGTGGAGCCGTTGGTGGTGCCGTCGGCGGAGCCGTGGGCGGTGTTGTAGGTGGTGTTGTAGGTGCAGCTGTTCCGGTCGGCCTTGGGGTATCTTCAGGTTCAGGGTCTACATGAGGCGGCGGTTCGCAAGTTGGAGTTGGTGTAGGCGCATTTGTTGGAGTTGGTGTAGGCGTTGGTGTTGCAGTTGCTGTTGGTGTTGGTCCCGGAGTTTCTGTCGGCCCAGGGGTTGCCGTTGGCCTTGGGGTTTGCCTTGGAGCAGGCTGTGCTTCAGGGGCATCAACCAAATTGAAATCAACATTTCTTGGAAGCGATACAATTAAAGGACTGCCGTTTGCATCAACTAAAGACATTTGCTGTTGTGTTTCATAGTCGCCATCAACACCAAAAACATCGGGGTTTTGGTTAATTATTGTCTTTTTAACCGCATCTCTGTAAGCTTCAATACGAAGATTAGCTTCTTCCCTGTCTTCTAAAGTTTCTCCGTTCGGAGTTGTCCAGAACTGTGTTAAATCTTCAAGAGTTCTTATATTGTAAAGCTGATAATCCACAGCCGTTAGTTCTGTTTTTTGATTCGGCAAATTCCAAAAAGCTACGGTCGAACCTGAGATATCGCCAGGATCTATGGGCGTATTAGGTGAAAAATTGTCAGGGCCGATAATGATAAGTTCAAGCTCTGTGGGAATATAAACTGTGCCTCCTTCAAGCCTGGACATTAAAATAGCCCTTGTGGCATCATTAACTTTGCCTAACTGTGAAAAAGCGCCGGGGTTTTGAGGGTCATAAATGCTTTCAACTAAAGGCGCATTTTGGCTGGCCTTGGCAATTTCGCCCATTATAAACCAGTAAGAATAGGAGTTTTTCTTAACACCGCAAAGATCTGTTATGTAGCTGCCTAATGGGTGGTCTTCATCCACCTGAACATAGTTTTGGGCTGTTGTATATCTGTAAGATTTAGGAGTGTAGGCTGCATCTGTTGAACTGTCTTGGGAAAAATCTTCTGTCACCGCTTTTGGTAAAACCCAAACCATATCGCCCAAATCATCTGCAAAATTTACATCCAAAAGCTCTTCGGAAGGAACTTCTTCTATTGAAGCGTATTGGCTGCCGTCAAAGTATTGACCGTAAATGTTTTCCATATGAGTGGGGTTGGCCTGTATCATTTCCGCTAAAACTTTATGTGTTTGATAATCTTCCCCCAGACGCCCCTGGAAGTAATTTTCGGAAATCATCTCTCTTAATGTGGCGTAAGTATTATCGCCTACCGTGTAAGATGGAACCATTTTTACCAAAGGATTTTTTGGGGTTATGGATGTTATTTGCGCAGGAGCAACAATTAATGTTCCTGTACAATCGGGGGCATTAACTGCCTGTGTGTCGTCCGCAGCGGCGATTGGCGATGCCAAAAGTGTTGCAGCCGTAAGAATTGTGCCTGCACGTTTTGCTTTTTTGCTGATAGCGCCAAAAGAAACAGTGTCTTTTATACCTTCATTTAATTGCAAATTATTTGCGCCCAAAGGGTTTGACATTAATCTGTGTACGTTATTTCTGTTTGCATAATTATAATTTAAAGGATAAATTTTCATGTTTTCTCCATTCCTTTGTTTAATTAACTTTGTAATTTTACTACGAACAAACATAAAATAATTGGCGTTAAAACAAATATTTAACAAAAAAAGTTTACAAAATTTTACAATTGTAAAAGAGCTTAATAAAAACCCCGACAAATTAATGACGGGGATTTAAAATATTAATATTCACGATTTATTGATTTTTTTGCCTGCAAGGAACCTTATTACGCGTCAGGATCTACCTCGGGAAACGGTTCGCAAGTTGGCGTCGGCACAGGTGTTGGTTTAGCCGTTGGTTCCGGTGTTGGTTTAGCCGTTGGTTCCGGTGTTGGTGCAACCGTTGGCCTTGGGGTACTTGTAGGATCAGGGGTTATCTCAGGAAACGGCTCGCAAGTTGGTGTCGGGCTTGGTGTTGGGGTTGCCGTTGGTTTGGGTGTAGCCGTAGCCGTTGCCGTCGGCGGTGGTGTTGGTGTTGCCGTCGGCGGTGGAGGTGTTTGTGTCGGCGGTGGAGGTGTTTGTGTCGGCGGTGGAGGTGTTTGTGTCGACGGTGGCGGTGAATTTCTGGAAGCCGCCCTTCTGCCTTCATTAATGTTATACATTGCAGGCGGAAGCCTTAAAATTGTGTCTTGTGTAATACCGTCTCTTAAGACGTTGCCCTCTTCATCAAAAAGGTTGGGATACGTACTTAAAAGGGACTGTGCAACAGCCACGGTGTAAAGTTCGGCATACGAACCTTCTTCAACATTTGCCAAATCTTCGCCCTGAGGGCCTGTATAATATTGCAGAAAATCATAAATTGTATTTACATTTTGAAGTTCGTCGTACGTAAGTTGATTTGCAAGCTGCGGCAAATTCCAGTAGGAAATCTCATCAGAAGTTGCCTCTTGAGGGTCAATTATGCCCTGTGTCATATTTTTGGCTGACATTATTGTTAATTTAATATCACTTGGCAGAGCAATTTGCACTCCGTCAAGGCTTAAGGCCGCAAGCGCACGTGTTGTGTCATTTATTTGCCCCGCATTTGGCAAGTTTGCCAAGCTTTCGGGACTTAACATGTCGAAAGCTTCTTCAATAATAGACGCATTTTCAGGGGCATTTGCAATTTCATTTAAAATGTAATAATAGCCGGCAGAACCCTCTTTAACGCCATAATTCTGAATTATGGCTTCTCCGAGACTTTTTGCTTCTTGCGGGTTGCTATCGCCTTCCATGCCGGAATTAATTGTCACTTCGTTATTATCTGTATGATAGAATTCCGGGCTGGCCTGCATATTGCCTGCTTTTGCGGCAGCATCTTCAAATGTTTCAAATGCAATGTTGGGCATAATAAAATACTCACTCTGCAAGCCTGGGATTTGCGATAAGTCTTCCGACAGCAACGTTTCCACAGGTACATCAGCTATTGATGCGCAATTTTGTTGATATGCCGCGTTGTATATCTTCTCAACAAGCCCGGGGTTAGCCTGCATAACTTCCGCTAAAATTTTAGCTGTGCGCGAAGCATTGTCTTGGGTACCACTGTAATTTTCAGTAATCATATCAGCCAAAGTTCTTGCGCTGTCTGTTTTTTCATCATCGGCTTCACCCCTTTGCATTACCCTTACAAGACGATTTTCAGGCACTTTTAACCTGTTATTATCCTTATCCAAAAACAAAACTCCGCTGCGTATATCCATTTCCACCAAACCGTCTTCCGAAGTGCTTTGAGGAGGTGTGGGGGCTGCACCTTTGGAAGCATTATTTGAATTGGAGCTCGCTTTTGTCGGGGCTTGCGCTTGCTTTGCTTTTAAAATACTTTCAATTATAGACATGGCGTTTTCTAACCTTTCTCTTTTTACCAAATATAAAACATATACTTATAACCAGGTATCGGCAGTTTTTTTGTCAGCTTTATTTTTTTTAACAAAACTTTACAAATTTGAACCTAAAATTTGCCGCAGGTATAATAATATCTATGAAAAGAAGCTTTAACGTCACAGTTGCCCAAGCAGCTTCCACCCCCGGGGATATAGAAAACAATTTTGAAACTGCCAAAAACTGGATACAAAAAAATAAAAGTGCGGATTTGATTGTTTTTGCGCAAAGTTTTTTAACAGGGGGCGGGGCTTTTGATATGCCCAAAAAATATCCTGTTTTAATTAAAAAAAGTAAAGAATATTTAAAAAAGCTTGCGCCGCACACAAAAGGCACAAATGTTCTTATGGGAAGCGCGAATGAGATTGTTTTTTTGCATGACGGCAAAATCGAAAAAACCCTGCACGATTTTGGCACAATTAAAATACACGATAAAAACATTGCCGTGTTTGAAGGCAAAAACTTTGAAAAAGAGGGGTTTTTAGGGGGCAGCGGCAAAATTGACTGCGCTGTTGTTTGTTATTCAACAACCACAAGGGTTGGTCAAGAGTGCAGAAAAAATAAGATGTTTTCAGGTTTTGCGCGCAAAATCAACACGCCTGTAATTTTTGTAAACACAACAGGCGCAATTGACTGCATTACTTATGAAGGCGCAAGCCGCCTGTACGGCAGGGACGGCAAGCTTTTGTGCTGTGCCAAATTTTTAGAAGAAGACGCGTTTAAAATTGATTTAAACAACTTAAAAAATTGCACAATTGACCCTTTAATTAACGATTTTCAATACTGCCCCGATGAATTTTCGCTTGATTATTCAAAAGATTT
>CAZYYK010000079.1:0-7720 GCA_964651135.1 uncultured Gammaproteobacteria bacterium
GTTATCAAATTTGTCAAAACGCGCTCTATACCTTCTTCGTTAAACGGTAAATCGGGAAGATTATCTTCTTTTATAACCGAAAACTTTATATTTTTTTCATCTGTCAGTATTTTAATGTTTTCCAGCGTTTTTTCAATAACGTTGGAAATGTTCTGAACAGTTTTTTCGCACTTGGTGTCTGCCTGGAGTTTTGAAAAATCCAAAATATCGTTTACCATTTTGTTTAACCTTACAATTTCCTGGTTAATTGTGCCTATGAACTCTTTTTGCTCGTCATAGCTGAATTTTTTCCCGAAACTGTATAAAGTATCAATATAACTTCTTAAAATGGTAACAGGGGTGCGAAGTTCGTGCGATACGTTTGAAATAAAATCATTTTTTAATTTGTCAACTTCCGCTTCTTTTGTGACATCAATTAAAATTAAAATATAGCCTATATAATCGTGAACTTTTGAAAACATTGGTGATATAACTGTTTTTACAACCCTTTTTTCAATTTTTATGTTAAATTCAAGAGGTTTATCTTCAATAATTCTTAAAGGCGTGTTTTTAAAGGTTTCGATTTGGTCTTTAAGGCAAAGTTCGCCCTGCGTGTCGCAATAGTTTTGAATTTGGGTGTTTAAAATATCTTCGGTATCAACATTTAAAATTGCCTGGGCAGCGTTATTTATAAGGGTTATGTTGTCATTGTTATCGCACACCACAACGCCGTTTGCAATGCCCATTAAAACCGCTTCCAATTTATTTTTTTCAACCGTCAGCGTGTCGATATTCTGTTCTTCATACTGGTGCAGCCTTTTTGACATATCGTTAAAAGCCATAAAAAGGTCCTTGATTTCGCCCGTTGTTTTGTCATAATCAATAGTGGTGCCGAACCTTCCCCCTGTTATTGCTTTAACGCCCTGGTGCAGAACAGAAAGCTCCCTTGTTGCCCAAAGGGCGTTTATAATTAGTATAAATGAAAACGCAACCCAGGCAAACGTGAACACCATTAACATTGAATTTTTTGTGGTTTTGGTGATTGATGATGCCATATCCGCGCTCAGCCCTATATCAACAGAGCCTTCTATGTTGCCTTCTTTGTCTGTAACGGGCGAGCTTATATTTATTTTGGTGGCGGTTTTTGTGGGTTCATCAAGCGTCGTGTATAAGATATTGCCTTGTTCATCCTTAAAGGTGATAAAAGAAATATCCTGGTTGTTGTTTAAAATTGTTTTTGAATATTTTTTTACAGCCCTTATCTTTTCCTGCTCGCCCATACCTTTTGTAAGTTCATAGCTTTGAACGGCAAGAGTTCTTGTTAAAAGCTGGCCGAAATCCGAATAATTTTCATAAAGTTCGTCTTGAATTTTATTAATGGCAAAGCCCGCGCCTATTGCAATTAAGACAATAGAGACAAGAAGCCCTAACAGAATGAGTTTATTGCGCTCGTTTATCATTACAAGGATATTGTACCATAAAAAGCGAAGGTGAGAGTATAAAAAATGAATTCTTTTTTACCCGAGCCGAATGAATTACAAGGCGAAAAGGGTATTTTAACGGCTCAAGCTCATATCATAATACAATTATTCAAATGATTTATGGTCTGAACTTTATACTCATACAAATATCTGACAAAGTTCAAAAACGGTGCAGATTTTGATGAAATTGTGAGGCTTATTTCAAAACCTTCCGAACAAAAAGGCTCATAATCATATATAACATAATGATTATACTTACTTTTCCATTCTTTTTTTTCGACTTTGCATCTATATTCAAGCGTTAATTCTTCAAGCCAGGGAATCATTTCTTTGGGCACATTCCTAAATTCCATATAATAATAGTTGCTGTCGTTGTTTAGTATTTTTTCCGATAGCATTTCAGGTATTCCTTTCATAACTTTTACAAGAATTCTAAAAGGTTTTTAAAAGGAATAAAATATCCACAGGTCTAATTTCATCTTAGCCTTTTTGGTAAGATTTCGGGGAATTGTAATTAATCAATTTCCCCGAAACATTCTTCCTACTCTAAATTATTTAAGCTTTTTCTTTAAGTGTTAATGTTGCAAAAGCAGCTATTACCAAGCTTATTGCGCCCACAAGGAAGGCATATTCCCAGTGGTTGTTGGGTAAACCGTTCAGGTCATAAACAGATTTGCTTACAAACCAGGCAAGAAGCGTGCACACCAACACTTGCGGAGCTGAGATAAATATGTTGAAAATGCCCATCATTGAACCTTCAGTGCCGGCTTTAATATATTTAGAAAGCATGGCAAAAGGAAGCGCCAAAACGCTTGCCCAGCCAATTCCCGCAAGCCCCATGCCTATTAAAGCAGCTTTTGTTGTGGGGATAAAAGCCAAAATTAAATATGATAATGCCATTGAAATTAACGCTGTAAAATGCACTTTTGCACTGCCGTATTTTTCTGCCATTTTACCTATCGGAATTGCAATTATGAAGCAAATAAGGTTAAACATGGCAAAGCAGATTGAAGAAAAATTCTGGCCATCCAAAAGTTTTTGTTCGTAAACTATTTTTAGGGCAGGGTCAATTGCCGTTAAATCCGGAACTTGATAAATTATGTGTATAACATATTGAGTGAAGAAAATCATAAGGCTCATAAGCCCAATCCAGGAGAAGAATTGAATTAAGCAAATTTTTGTCACTTCAGGCGACATTGCAAAAAAGCACTTAAGGCTGTCTATAAAAGAAACACCCGGTTCATTTGTTTGTTTTTCGGTTTCTTGCGCTTGTTTTTTAATTTTGCGCTCCTTTATTGTAAGGCATGTCCAGGTCATTGCAAGCAAAAATGCAATGCCTGCCATTAAAAATTGTGCGCTTGTTGACATTTGAATGCCAAAAGCCCATTTCAGAAAAGGTGCGGTGCCTGCTGCAATTACGGAACCCAAGCCTATTGCAAAACTTAAGTATGAATTTGCAAGTGCGTGTTGTTCAACAGGTATGTTATCGGGAATTAGCGCCCTGTAAGGGCCTTGTGCCGCGTTAACGCTTGCATCAATTGCCCAAATTAAGATTGCGGCAATTAAAAGCCCCGTGTATACGGGCAAATTTCCACCTAAAAGGGTTGCAATCTGTCCGCTGTGCGGAAGCAAGATTAAACCTGCCGCGCCAAATAAAGCCCCGCCAAAAAGATATGGAATTCTGCGCCCGAAGCGGGTTTGGGTGCTATCACTCATTGCCCCTATTAATGGCTGCACCACCATGCCAGTCACAGGGCCTGCAAGCCAAATAAGCCCGAAAATAAAAGGGTTTGCGCCCAGGGCTTCTGTTACGGGGCCTGATAAGATAATTCTCATCTGCCAGGCAAACTGAAGGCCGAAGAAGCCAATACAGAAATTCAGAAGCTGCGCCGTTGTAAATTTTTTTAAACTCTCATCACTCATTGTTTTTCTCCTTAATTATTGCCTTATTTTACAATAAATAAGGAACAGGGGCAAATGTTAAGAAATCACCACGGGTAATCGTCTGAAATTTTCCAGCCGTCATACATAATAAGGCTTGAACAGTATGTGCCTGTTGCATTTTTATTGCAGCCCCAAATTGTATTATCTCTTGCCTGATCCCTTGTCATTCCATAAATATCCACAGGCATAAATTTGCCTACAAGCTTTGGGATGTTCGAATAAGTTTCATATCTGTAATGAAAAACGTCTTTGCCAAGGATATTAGGCTTTTTTTGACCGTTTATATCAACCATTACATTGGCATATCGTCTTGGACCCTCATCGATAACCGCAACAGCCAACAGTGTTCCGTCATTCAAATAAAACCTCGTCGAAGAAGCGCTCATTGTGTTAACTGTATTGGAATTCAAATAGCTGTAATAAAAAGCGCAATCACTTGTTGTGTTCGTTTTACAATCCTTTGATACTTTTAAATAAGGAGTTAAATATTTATTTGCAAAATCAATGGCGGATTGCCCCGAACCGCCCGTTCCTATTTCCCAAGTATTAATAGGTCCTTCATCTACTACTGCAAGGTTTGTGGTATTGGCTAGTGCGCTGTAAACCTTTTTTAATTGCGTCACGGTTTGGATTTTTTGATAATTTTTTACAACCGAAGGGATTGTAAGTGCGGCAACAACGCCTATTATTGCTAAAGTTATTAAAACTTCCGCAAGGGTGAAACCTTTTTTTCTCATGTATTCTCCTTTTGTAAATTTTATGACAGCTTTATAGGCTTTATAATAAAACAATAGGCTTTATAATAAATTAGTTTACATATAAACTCATAATATGTCAATATAATTTACTATGGGAGTAAAAGAAGACATCAAAACCATACTTGTTCAATCAAACTGGACTTTAGTTGAGATTGCGCGCGAAATGACAAGGCTTACGGGCAAAAACTATTCCGGCTCAAATTTGTCGCAAAAATTGTCGCGCAAAACTTTAAAATATGAAGAAGCGCGCCTTATAGGCGATATTTTGAATTATGACTTAAAATTTACCAAAAGAAATTAGTTAAGCAAAGTTTTTACGGCATTGCGCGGGTCTTTATTTTGAAAAATGAAATTGCCTGCAACAAGGCAGTTTGCGCCGTAGCTTTTACAAATTTTGGCAGTTTCTTCGTTAATTCCGCCATCCACCTGAATAATTAAATCAGAATTATTTTGCTCTTTCCAATTGTCCAGCTCTTGAATTTTAAGGGCACAGTTTTGCATAAATTTTTGCCCTGAAAACCCTGGTTCAACCGTCATTATCAAAACCAAATGTATGTATGACAAATATTCTGCAATTACACTGACAGGCGTTTTGGGTTTAAGCGAAATTCCAACCATTTTGCCGCGGTTTCTTACATGTTCTATCAAATTTACGGGATTTACCCTTGATTCAATGTGAAACACTATAATATCAGCCCCCGCATTAATAAAATCGTCAACATATTTTTCGGGGTTTTCAATCATTAAATGCACATCCAGCTTGGCTTTTGTCACTTTTCTTATGGATTTTACAACGGGTGCACCTATTGTAATATTCGGCACAAAATGCCCGTCCATAACATCAACATGAATCCATTGCGCGCCAAAATCCGTAACGGCTTTTATATCGCGCTCAAGATTGGCAAAATCCGCAGATAAAATTGAAGGCGCTACAATCATTTTTCCTCCTCTAAAAGCCCTAACGCCAGAAGTGCGCTTTTGGCACAGGCTTTCTGTGCTTCTTTTTTAGATTTGCCAATGCCCGTTCCTATAAGTTCGCTGTTATAATAAACCCCAACTTTGAATATTTTTTCATGGGCGGCACCCGCCTCTTCCAATAAAACATATTGGGGCAAATCTTTGTTTTGGCTTTGTGTGAATTCCTGCAAAATTGCCTTGGGGTTTAGCGTATCAATATTTTCTTCTATGTTGTCAATTTCATCCGAAAAATTTTCAAGCAGAAATTTTTTAACTATTTCAATGGGCGAAGTGCTTTTGAATTCAAGAAAAACAACCCCTAAAAGCGCTTCAAAAACGCAGGCTAAAATGGAAGGTTTTTGCCTGCCGTTGTCTTGCATTTCGTTTTTGCCCAGAATCATTAAATCATCCAGCTTAATTTTACGCGCAAAATTTGATATTGTTTTATCCGAAACAATCTCGGCGCGGATTTTTGTCAGCTGCCCTTCTTCGTAATCGGGATATTTGTGAAAAAGGTAGTCGCTTATTGCTATTTTTAAAACACTGTCGCCCAAAAATTCAAGCCTTTCATAAGAAACAAGTCTGTCGCCGACAGCAGATGCGTGCGTTAAAGCCGTGTTTAAAAATTCTAAATCCTTTATAGGAACATCAATTTCTTTTAAAAAATTTTCTAAAATTTTAATTCTGTCTTTAGAAATAGACATGCAAAACACCCTTTAAATACTGAAGAAATTCTATAAAAACATTTGTGCCGTGCGTGAAATATGCAATGTAATAGTAAGCAACGGGAAGCGCAAAGATGTAGCTGTCCACCCTGTCTAAAAACCCGCCGTGCCCGGGCAGAATATTGCTTGAATCTTTAACGCCGGCATCTCTTTTAATTAAGGATTCTGATAAATCACCCAATTGTGCCGATGTTGTAACCAAAAAGCCCAAAATTAAACACTGTAAAATGGTAAGATGAGTGTAAAGCACCCCTGTGAGCGCTATAAGCATTGCGCAAAAAGAGCCGCCCACAGACCCTTCTATGGTCTTTTTCGGGCTTATGATAGGCGCTAAGGGGGTTTTGCCGTGGCGTGAGCCGAAATAATAAGCGCCGATATCCGTTACAAGGACAATTAAAAATATTAAAATTGTAAGCCAAAGCCCTTCATTCGTGTTGAGTTTGAAAGCCCCGACGTTGCTGGAGCCGAACTGCCTTATTAAAAGGATATGGCAAGGAAGCCAGCCTCCGTACATAAAGCCTAAAACCGTTGTTGCAACGTTTGCAATATAGGGCTGCCTGCCTTTAAAAAGCACCACCAAAAACGCCGCCATAATGCACCCTGTAACAATTGAGGGCAGCAAATCAAACCTGTGGAAGAAAATTAAAAGCGCAAAAAAAATGTTTGCAATATAAATTAAAGATAAACTCGGGTGAAAGCCTTTATTTCGAAGGATTTTAACGTATTCAGCCGCACCGAAATAAACAATGACAAGCAAAAACAATAACAGCGCAATACCGCCTATAAGAAGGCATGCAAGAGCAATTGAAGATATAATCCAGCCCGTTATAAGCCTTTTAATTTTATTTTTTTGAACATGTTCTTCCATCTAAACGGTCATAACCTCTTTTTCTTTTGCACTCACTGTTTCGTCCGTTGTTTTTATGTAGCCGTCGGTAATTTTTTGAATTTTGTCCTGCGCGTCTTTAACGGCATCTTCAGATAAATTTGCCGATTTTTCAATTTTTTTAAGCTCGTCTGCCATATCACGTCTTACGTTTCTTACTGCAACTTTGGCGTTTTCACCCATGGCTTTTACATCTTTGGTTAATTCTTTCCTTTTATCCTCGGTCAAGGGCGGAAACATAAGCCTTAAAACCGTTCCGTCGGAATTGGGCGCTATGCCTAATTCTGCTTTTAGCAAAGCTTTTTCAATTTCTTTAATAATTGAACGGTCAAACGGCGCTATAACAAGCGTTGTGCCGTCTTGCACGCTCACCTGCGACAATTGCCTTAAAGGGGTAGGTGCGCCGTAATAATCAACCAGAACTTTGTCTAAAATAAGCGGGTTAGCACGCCCTGTTCTTATTGTAGCCAAATCCTTTTTTAATTGGTTAAGGCATTTTTCCATTTTTTCTTTGCCTTGCGTATAAAGACCTTCAACTGTCATAACTTTACTCCTTAATTATGTTACTAATGTACCTACTTTTTCGCCTTTTAAAATTTTAACAATACTGTCCCGGGCACAAAAATCAAACACAACAATAGGAATTTTATTTTCTTTGCAAAGTGCGCAGGAGCTTAAATCCATAACCTTTAAATCTTTGTGTATAATATCATCGTATTCGATTTTATCATATTTTTTGGCGTCAGGGTTTATTTTGGGGTCATCATTGTAAACCCCGTCTACGCCGTTTTTTGCCATAAGCATAACTTCCGCATCAATTTCAGAAGCCCTTAGAGCCGCAGCCGTATCCGTTGTGAAGAAGGGGTTCCCCGTGCCTGCCGCAAAAATCACAACCCTGCCTTTTTCAAGGTGGCGTATTGCCCTGAACCTTATATAGGGTTCTGCAATTTTGTTCATTGTGATTGCCGTTTGAACGCGGCATGAAACATT
>CAZYYK010000080.1:0-7482 GCA_964651135.1 uncultured Gammaproteobacteria bacterium
TTCTTCAGGTTTTTGGAACGGGTCACCCGTGCCTAAAGCATCACCGCCTTGTTCTGAGCCTTGAAGGCCTTCGCTGCCCGGCATCATGTTTGGCTGCAAATCTTCCATATTTTGTTCTAATGCTTTGGGGTCAAAATCCTTTGCGGTTTTAACTCCGCCGGAATTTTTAAACACATAGATAAACGCAGCGGCCAAACCTGCTATAAACATTGCTGCCACAAGCCCCAAAACAATGGGTACTTTGGAACTTTTTGTTTCTTTTGAAGCTTTTGGCGCCAAGCCGATTGGAGAAATATTTGAAGTTTCTTCTTCAAAATTTTGTTCAGGCAAATCTTCGTTGCTTTCTTCTGACAAAGAAAGTTCCGGTGATGGCATTGATTGGGAAATTTCTTCTTCAGATGTTGTTGTTTCTAGAACCGTTTCTTCAACATCTGCTTCTTTTTGCGGCACTTCTTCTTCGAAATCCACAAAATCTTTATTTTCATTATCCGATGAGTCATAAACGTAAACTTCGCCGTCTATATAGCCTTCATCGCTGTCAAGATTAATTAATTCTATTTCTTTATCGGAAATACTGCCCGTGGGCTCAACTTCCTGATGTTCTTCTTCCATAAAAGACGAAAAATCGTCCTCATCGTCAATGTTGACGATATTTTCAGGTTCTTCAAGGGCATGCTTTTCTTCTTCTCCGTTTGGTTTAACGGAGGTTAAATCGGCACCTTCTTCTCCCAAAAGTTCGTCCCAGGTAACAGCGTCTTCATTGTCATCATCTTCTAAATTGACGTCTTCCCAACTATTTTCTATATCCTTCTCGTCATCTTCAAAAAACATCGATGTCTTTCATTATTCCCAATACTAATAACATTATTATACACAATTTTAATATTATAATCAATAATTCATATCATTCAATTAAATGAAATTATTCGATAATTTACTAAAATCAGAAATATTTGTCTAAGTATTCCATTTCTATGCTGGCGGCGATTACGGTGTCTTTTTCTTTGATTCCTTTTTCTTTCAGTTTCGCATATACCCCCATAGAGTCAAGTATATTGGCAAATCTGCGCATTTGATGGATGTTTCTTGTATCTGTGACACTTGCCAATCTTCTTATTTTTCCCCCGTCCACTAAAAATGTGTTTTTGTTTAATTTCACAACGCTAAATTCGCTATCATCGTTGTCAGAGGCAGCTAAATCAATATCTGCGGCGATTTCAATTTTCGGCGCCTCTATTTTTTGAACTAATTCATACAAATGGTGTAGAAGTTCGTTAATTCCTTCCCTTGTTGCACATGAAATTACAAGCAAATCTTTGTTAAGTTTCTTGAAGTTTTTGTATAATTCTTGTTTTTTATCCTCTTCAACAATATCTGATTTATTTAAAAGCACGAATTGATACCTTTTTGCAAGCTCTTTGTCGTATTTTTTAAGCTCCTTATTAATTTTTTTGTAATTATCAACAGGGTCTTGTGCTGACATATCAACAATGTGAAGCAAAAATTTGCACCTTTGCACATGCCTTAAAAATTCAAACCCCAAGCCTGCCCCCTTTGATGCGCCCTCAATAAGCCCCGGTATATCTGCCACCACAAAAGCTGCACCGTCAGGGTTTTGCACAACCCCCAGGTTTGGAACAACCGTTGTAAAAGGGTAATCCGCTATTTTCGGTTTTGCCGAACTTATAACGCTTATGAGGGTGGATTTTCCGGCATTTGGCATACCCAAAAGCCCAACATCCGCTATTAATTTTAATTCAAGCTTTAAATCGCGCTCAAGCGCACTTTCTCCCGGTTCGCAAAACTGGGGCGAGCGCTTTTGTGCGGTTGCAAAGCGCGCATTGCCGCGCCCGCCTCTGCCGCCTTTTGCAAATAAAACTTTTTGGCCGTGTTCTTTTATATCCGCTATGATTTTGCCTGTTTTCAAGTCCGTTACAACAACGCCTGCGGGAACTTTTATTATTAAATCTTTGCCGCAAGCACCAAATTGCGATTTTGAGCGCCCGTCTTCCCCGTTTTGGGCTTTAAAAACGGATTTATATTTAAAATCCATAAGGGTTGACATGGCATTATCGCCCATTAAATAAACGCTTCCGCCGTCTCCGCCGTCTCCGCCCGCGGGGCCTCCTTTGTCCACATATTTTTCCCTGCGCCATGCAACGGCGCCGTTGCCGCCTTTGCCTGAAACTATTTTAATCTTTGCACTGTCAATAAAGCTTGCCATGGCAATATTGTAGCATAAAAAAACTTATTTTGTTATCTTAAAATTGCCGTAAAAACTTTGTATGCAAGGCGAATTTGGTTTTCATCGGCATTTTTTAAAATGCCGTTAATTTCGCTCAAAAGCTCTTTTGCGGTTTTTTGGTGGGTAATAATAAGCAATTCGTTGGCGCCCATTTTGAAAACCTTTGCGTAGCGTTCGATTAAATCGGCAGACGGAAAGTTTTTGCCGTTTTCAACGCAGCTTTGATGTTTTGTGTCAATGCCCACTTTTTCAGCAAGTTTTTCCTGTGTAAAGCCGTTTTTAGTCCTTAATTCCCTTATTCTTTTACCCAATTGATGTTTTATTGTCATATCAAACCCCTGTTTTAGATAGAGTATACAAAAACTTTAGAGCATTTAACCATTTTTTTTATAGTTTAATTTGCATTTCAATAACTTTTAAGGTAATATTATAGATGTTTAAAATAGAAAAATTTAAGAATATCCTTTTTTTAAAGTAAGGTAAAAGGAGAAGTAATGAAAAAATGTTTGAAAACAAAATTCGGCTTTACACTGGCAGAGGTTCTGATAACGCTTGCTATAATTGGTATTGTAGCGGCATTAACAATTCCCACGGTTGTTCGCAATTATCAAAAAACACAATATACTGCAGCTTTAAAAAAGACTTATTCCGCCTTATCGCAGGCAGCACAGAGAATAATGATTGATAACGGCGGCACCATGGAAGGGCTTTGCAGTACAAACGCCTGCATAAAAAACTTATTTTTAGAGTATATGAATAACGTTAAATCCTGTGAAATTACTGCTGACAACGGCTGCTGGCATAAAATAGGGGAATGGTTCACTATGGCTAAAGTGCCCATAAACAGTACTGAAAGCGGACACTCTGTTCTTGTAGGAGCCGACGGCGCTTTAATTATATTTTTATACAGGAGCAAAGATTGCGATATAGCAACGGAAGGCATTACTCTTCCAGTTGTTTGCGCAAGGGTAAGAGCGGATATTAACGGATTTAGAAAACCCAACACCGTGGGCAGAGACATTTTTGATTTCTATATCCTTAAAGACAGAGTTGTGCCGCGCGGGGGCGTAAACGATGCCACCTCTTGCCCCAGTTGGGGCTGTGCGGGGAAAGTGCTCAGGGAAGGGGCAATGAATTATTAATCTTTATTTTTAAAAAATCGGCTCGCAAAAAATTTTAGTGGTAAAATAGTGGGTGTAGAAAAGGAAGTTAACCATGGAAAACATTGATTTGCATACCCTAAGGCACTCAACATCCCACATAATGGCGCAAGCCGTGCAGAATTTATACCCGCAGGCAAAACTTGCCATAGGCCCTGCCATTGAAAACGGTTTTTATTACGATTTTGACATAGAAGGCGTGACGCTTAAGGAAGAAGACCTTAAAGCCATTGAAGATGAAATGAAGCGCCTTGTTAAAATGGATTTGATTTTTGAAAAATACGCTATACCCAATGTGGATAAGCAAATTGAGGAATTTAAGGCGCAGGGCGAAATTTATAAGGCCGAACTTTTAGAGGAGCATAAAAACGATAATCCCACCCTTTATTTAACCAAAGATAAGGACGGGAACGTGCTTTTTAACGACCTTTGTGCAGGTGAGCACCTTGAAAACACACGCCCCATTAAGGCTTTTAAACTTTTATCGGTTGCAGGCGCTTATTGGAGAGGGTCTGAGAAAAATAAAATGCTCCAAAGAATTTATGCAACAGCGTTTTTAACAAAAGAAGAATTGCAAGAGCACCTGACAATGCTTGAAGAAGCCCAAAAGCGTGACCACAGGAAACTGGGGGCACAGCTTGATTTGTTTTCAATCCACGAAGAAGTGGGCTCAGGGCTTGTTTTGTGGCATCCGAATTTGTCTGTTGTGCGCGAGCAGGTTGAAAATTATTGGCGCCAAGAACACCGCAAGCGCGGCTATGAGCTTGTTTTCTCACCGCACATTGCAAAATCCGACCTTTGGGATATATCGGGGCACTCATCTCATTACCGCGAAAATATGTATTTTATTGAGGATGAAGGCACAACATACGTTCTAAAACCAATGAACTGCCCTTTTCACATATTAATGTACAGCTCCACCCGCCGCTCATACCGCGATTTGCCGCTTCGTCTGGCGGAATTGGGCACGGTATACAGAAATGAGCGCTCTGGCGCTTTGGCAGGGCTTACAAGGGTAAAAGGCTTTACACAGGATGACGCCCATATTTTCTGCACACCCGAACAGCTGGTTGAAGAAATTAATACCACAATCGACTTTGTATCGGATGCGCTTAAGGTTTTTGGCATGGATTTTGAGGTTGAATTATCCACCCGCCCCGAAAAATATGTGGGGAAAATTGAAAACTGGAACTTGGCAGAGGCGGGCTTAAAAGAAGCGCTAAAAATTAAGGGTCTGCAATATGAAATTAATGAAGGTGACGGCGCTTTTTACGGGCCTAAAATTGATTTTAAATTGAAAGATGCAATAGGCAGAACCTGGCAGGGGGCAACAATTCAGCTTGATTTCAACCTGCCCGAGAGGTTTGAACTTAAATATCAGGATAAAGACGGGGAGCTTAAAGTGCCCGTTATGATACACCGCGTTATTTTTGGCTCAATGGAGCGGTTTATGGGCGTTTTAATTGAACATTATGCGGGCGCTTTTCCGGCATGGCTTGCGCCAAAACAGGCTGCAATTGTGCCCATTGCAGAACGCCATAATGATTATTGCGAAGAGGTTTATAAAAAGCTTCGTGCAAAAGGCTTCAGAGTGCTTTTAGATGACAGGTCCGAGAGCATGAACTATAAAATACGCGATTGCCTTCAAAACAAAAAAATTCCCTATGTTCTTGTGTTTGGCGACAGAGAAATTGAAAGCAACACTGTCGCCGTAAGGGCAAGGGGCAGAGGGCAAATAGGCACAATGGGCGTGGATGAATTTATTGAAAAACTTGAAAAAGAAATTTCAACAAAAGGGCAGCAAATTGTCCAATAACCCAAAAATAAAAGCCCTTGTTAATACAAAGGCTTAAAACTTGATATATCCTCAAGTTGCATGTGAAGGTTAGTGTGTGGTGGTTGAAACTCTCTCGATATTCTTGTGTGTTCTATATTAATAAAGTTCTTTATTCAAAAATTATTGCTTCCTTATATACTCTTTACTTAATAATTCTTAATGTGCGGATTTTGGCGATAATATAATGTACTTGCGCAAATATTTTTAGTGTAGTACACTTTTGTTTAAGGAGATATCATATGAGCCAAATAACAAAAATCGCTTGGGATTTAAATGAAAAAGCAGAAAACAGATACCAATTGGTATACGAATTAATAGAACTTGCAAAAAAACTGGTTGATGAGTCGCAAATTAAGAAGAATAAAGATGATTTCGGCTACGATTTTGACCAAACCTTTGATCCGAATTTTAAAAAAGAAAAACCGGTGCAGCACGCAATGATGGTCAAAGCATCCGAAGAAGACGACAGCGGGCTTGTCGGTTAATTCTTCACGGTAATTTTTATGGAAGATACTCTTAACTTTATTAAAAGCAAAATTAATGATTTTGTGCCTGAAATCGCTTTGGTTTTAGGGTCTGCCTGCGGCGATTTTGCGCGTGAGCTTTGCGGCATTGAACTGGATTATTGCACCATTCCGGCTTTTAAAGTTTCAGGCGTTGAGGGGCATTTGGGTAAACTTTTGTTTTGTGAAATGCTGGGCAAAAAACTTGTTATAGCGCAGGGGCGCACGCATTTTTATGAAGGGCACAAAATGGCAGACGTTGTTTTTGCAACTAAAATCTTCAAGCAATTGGGTGTCAAAACGCTTATTTTAACAAATGCGGCAGGTTCAACGAGTAAAAAAATTAAGCCTGCGGAGTTGATGATAATTAAAGACCACATTAATTTTATGGGCACAAACCCGCTTATAGGTAAAAACGACGATGCCCTGGGCTGCCGTTTTCCAGATATGTCCGATATTTACACTCCCCGCCTTCGCGAAATATGTAAAAAATGCGCCAAAAAGCTTGGTATTAAAGTTAAAGAGGGGGTTTACCTTGCAGTAACAGGGCCAAGCTATGAAACACCCGCTGAAATTAAAATGTTTAATAAAATGGGCGCAAACGCCGTTGGGATGTCAACCGTGCCCGAGGCCATTGTTGCAAAATACTGCGGGATTGATGTTTTGGGCATAAGTGTTATTTCAAACTATTGTACAGGCATATCTTCAACCCCCTTAAGCCATAAAGAGGTTTTGGAAGTTGGCACAAGAAGCTCCTGCGATGTAAAAAAACTTATAAAAGAAATTATAGGAAGCATTTAGGTGTGATATGGATTTAGAAAATGCTTCTACAATTGAAAAAAATGATTTAAGGCAAAAGGCGCACAAAGAACAGAAAAAGAAAAACAACAGTATCAAGCTTTACCGCTCTTTTTTAACTGTTATTTTGTTTTTTTGTATTCTGCAAATAGGTTACAGCGCCCTTTTAAATATTACAAAACTTATTGTTTATCAAGGCAAAATAAACAAATCCGTAAACCTTAGAAATGACGCGCGCGAACGCAACAAATTCTTGAAAAAAGAGCTTGACAACAACAGCTCAATGGAGCGCATTGAATATATTGCACGCAACAAGCTTAAAATGGCTGGTGAAGGCGAAGTTTTGGTTATTATAAGCGAAAACAAAGAAGAGCCGCCGCCAAAGGATTTAAAAGAAAAGATTTTGCGTTATTTCAGCGACAATTTCAATAAATAGCCTATTTCACAACAAAAAGCTGAGGCCTTACCCCTAAATCATTATTCAGTGTTTGCACAGCCAAAAGCGCCATTGAACGGCGTTTTTTAGCACCCGTTAGAATAATGCCGACACATTTTGAAATATTGCTGTGATTTTTTAAACTTTTTTTAAACATCATTTACCTTGCCTTATAGAAATGAAATCGGCACTTATTTTCGCAAACTTAAGGGTTTTGATAATTATGTTTACAATTTGTAACAGAGAAAGGAAGAATTTAAAAAAGTTTATGATAAAATATTTTGCAGCAAAATAAATAAGGGTCAATTTTATTATGAACAAGCAGGCTAAACTTGCTTTGAACAGGCTTATAGAAGGAAACAAGAACTTTGTTTCGGGCAATTTGAATTTGGCGCACGAATCGGAGGTCGAACTAAAATAATTAACCACAAAGGACACGAAGAGCACAAAGGGAAAAATAATAAACACTAAGGATTACATATTTTTTTTAATTGATTTTTTTC
>CAZYYK010000081.1:0-7435 GCA_964651135.1 uncultured Gammaproteobacteria bacterium
CCAATACAGGGACCGCAGAAATTTAAAGCGCAACATGCGCCGTTTATGGATTGTGCGCATTAACGCCGCAGTAAGGGAATATGACCTTAGTTATTCAAGGTTTATGAACTTATTAAAGAAAGCCGAAGTTACAATTAACAGAAAAATGCTATCAGAGCTTGCCGTAAATGAACCGGAAGCATTCAAAACGGTTGTTGATTTAGCGCTTGCAAGTAAGTAAATAATCAAAAAATAAAAAAGCGTCTGGTTTTAAAAAACTTGGCGCTTTCTTATTCTAATATATTTAAATGGTGCTCAAAAACTATTTTTAATATAAAATATACTTAATTAAAACCATGCGAGGAGAAAAAAATCAAAATTCGTCATCTTATAATAATATTCGCCATATTTTTAATGCTTCCCGCCAGCTCAATTGAAGTTATACAGGCTAAAAACCAGGATGAGGTCATAAAACAAAACGCCAAAATTTTTGACGACAATAAACCCGAGGAATATGACGGCATGTATATTCCAAATCCTATTGATAAATTTAAGAAAAAAGAAAAAACCATACCCGAGCCTTCTGAACCCAGCACACTTACAATTGACTGCGAAGAAATGCAGTATAACGATCAAACAAACGAACTTGAAGCCAGAGGAAAAGTTACCCTGCAATCAAGCCCTGAAAAAATCAAAATCACGGCAGACAGGGCAACTTACGATAGCGAAGCCAATATAATTAAACTGTTTGACAATATAAGCTTATACAAAGGCGGGGCAGTTATTAACGGCGATTATATGGTAATTGACCTGAAAAACGAAAATGTTCTTATGGATGAGCCCAAAGGGTTTTTTGAAATATTTAAAATTAACGCCAGAGAAGGTTACGTTTATTCCAACAAAATTGAAGCCGTAAACGGGGATATTAACCTTGCAAAAAGGCTTGAAATGAAGCTTGCAACTGACGGTTTCGGCTCAGGTTACGACAGAACTATGCTGCAAGAATCCACCGTTCCTTTTGAACTTAAGAAAAAACGTGCAGAGCCATATCGCATTGAAACCAAAGAAATGATTATAAAAAGCGGCGATGACCACGATAAAATAATTTTAAATAACGCCAAAATATATTACAAAAAGTTCAAATTGGCGACAGTAAACAATGTCGAAATTTATACAGATAAAGAACAAAGCTACATTGAAACAAATGTGCCTGAAATTGGCGGTTTGCAGGATTTTGGCACATATATAGGCCCGGGCTTTGTTTTTGAAGCGCCCGGAAATTCCACAATTAAAATAGCGCCTTCTTTGGTTATAAGCGACGGCACAGTTGGTATAGGCGGCATTTTTAAGCACCGTTCAAAACGCAACAGGCTTGAAGCGGGCTGGGGAAGTTCCAGCAAAAACCTTATTATAAGGGGCAGATACGATTTTACCAAAAACTTGCGTGCAGATTATTCACGCCACGGTTATATGGACGAATGGTTCTTCGGCGCTAACCGCCCCGGTTATATGTTGCAGATGGTACACCATAAAATTTGGGATATACCTGATTTAAACGCAAGATACACCCAAAGAATAACAGGCGGCTATGTGAGCGACTATTTAAAAGAAGATCAGGAAGAAAACAACTACGGCACAATGAGGCTAAGGTGGCAGGCTGAATTATCAAAACAAATTATTGAACTTGGAAACAGAGAACAAGAAATGTATTTTACCGGCTTTTTAAACACCCAGGCCGCGGCTACCATTTACGGCACAGGTGATACAACCGCTATTGCAAGGTTTGGCCCGGGCATTTATTCAAGAGTTAAATTTTGGGGTTCAAGAATATACCTTCTTGCTTCAGGCGTCCATGGCGAAAGCCCGATGCATTTTGACAGATACAGATACGGCAAAGTTGCGCTTTCAATTGATGAAAATATAAGAATTTGCAAATATCTTACCGTAGGTTACAGCGGAACAATCTCCCCGCTAAAAGACAACTACGACAAAGAACTACTGACGGAAAGCAAATTTTACGCTCTTGCAGGGCCGGAAGATATGAAAGTTGCAGTTTCTTATGATACGGTAAGGGAATCCACCTCTTTTGATTTTGTTTTCTTAATCGGAACAGATAAGGCAAAAATCAAATATGACAGGCTTATAATTGAAAACCCCGAAACCCTTAGCAAAGAAGATGGCACAAAGACAAATGACTGGCAGCTTCGAAAAATAAAAGTGCCTGATTCGCTTTAATTTTAATGCCTCTGTTTGAAATCCGTTTATTAACAAATGTAAATTTTGTAGATATTTAGTATATAAAATATCAATATTTTTACAACCCGGTTTTTTATTAATATGTAAGGTAAAACGTTGAAGAAAAACATTATGGAACAAGAAAAAACAAAAGTTATAGAAGATTTAAAACCCTTGAACAACAAGAAAAGCGAAGTTTTGTTCAACACTCCCGTTGACAACTTTTTTATAAAACAGGTGGCGCCCATAGAATATGTGGAAGCAAAAAAAGCGCTTGTTGAGGCAAGCAAGCCGCCAAGGAAAAAGGTTTACAGAAGCATGACAAAAATGCTTCAAGAATGCTATTTTGTGGGCTCTTTAAAATACGGCAACAATTTTATTATGTAATCAATTTATATTCATAGAATCAAGCGGGGCAAAACCCGCTTTTTTAGTGCTTTCTCATCCAAATATATGAGATTTTACACTTATTATTAAATCCTCAACTTTAATGTCCGATGTAATAATCAGAGAGAATTAAAATAAATGTCATCCTTGTTAATTGCCACAGTTATGTCTGTGGCTTTGTTTTTTTAAAATAACCGAACATCCGACAAATTCACAGAAATAATATAAAAAATCGTTATGGTTGAATAAAGGGTCATAAGGGCAATTCTCAACGCTTTTGATTTTAAATGAAACAATCCGGAACTTAGTGAAACCGCAAAAAGCGGCAGAAGGGTTATTAAATATTTGCTCATAAACCCCGCACCCGATAAAAGACACAAAATCACCATGGAAAAAAATGTGCTCAGAAAAACGCTTAAAATATAATATGTGTTGCTTTTTTGCTTTTGATAAAACAAATTTATTAAAACCAAACAGGTGCAAATTAAGGTCGGAACAGTAACAAAAACAAGTGCGCCAAAGTTTTTAATGTTCAAAACGCCTTCCATATCAAGCTTTGGAGAAAAAATATTTGTAAAATAGGCTATAATCTGCCCCGAATTGAAAGAAAGCACAAACCTGTCCAAAAAATAAGGGGTTTGAAACATATTAAGGGCAAAAGGAATAACAGGCAAAATCAAAATCACAAAACCCAAAATGCATAAAATAAGGGTTAAAAAAGATTTTTTCTTCTTGGCGCTTAACATATAAACGGTTATTAAATTAAAAATAACAAAAAACAAAGCCAAATTATAAGTTAAAACCAAAAGAACGCTTGCGCATATAAGAAACGCGAAATCTGCCCTGGTTTTGTTATTTAAAAACCTCAATGAAAATAAAAGCACAAGCGCACTGAATAAAAACGCAAGCGAAATTGCCGATTGCTTTGATGCAAAATAAATTAAAAACATGCTGATGGCTAAAAACCCTGCAGTTGTAAGCGCTGCGTTTTCTTTGTTGTTTTTGGGCGCATATTCAAAACCCGCAAAATACATAACCAAAACGCCCAAAATTGAACATATAACAGAAGCATAAGGCAAAAGTACATTTATATAAGGAAGCGACAAAAACTTGGTGTATAAAAAGTATAAAGGCGCATACGCGTTATCAAATAAAGCCGCAAAAAAACTGTTTGACGGCACAAAATCAAAATTCCCGCCAAAATGCACGCTTGCAAGTTCTAAATTCCAAACTCTTAAAAGCGCTGCCGCCACTAAAATCAAAATCAAAAATATTTTTTTGTTCATACAACAATCTTATCAAAACTTTATGAATTTGTCATTTTATTTATAAATTTAGTATAATTAAAAAAAGAGGTAAAGATGTCAAACACAATTGTTACAGTTGCAAATGATGCCCAAATTGTTGAAAGAATACGCACACATGCCCTCCTTCTAAGAGAGCTTGATGATATTGAACACACAAACACAATTGATGCATATGACTTTTTAAGCGAACAAACGCCGAATTTGATTATTTTGCATGCAAAACTTGACGATAAAAGCGCATATGATGTTATAAAAAAAATTCAAAAAGATGAAAAATTAAAAACCGTGCCTGTTATTTTGCTTGAAGAAAAATGCACACCGGGTTTTTTAATTGAAACCGTGGATTTGGGGGTTTCTGATATAATCCATTACCCTTGCGAAGATTGGGAGCTTTTGGTGCGGGTTATGTGGAATTTGCAAAGGGCCCAGGCGCAAACAAACGAAGAAACAAAAAACCGCTTCATTTCAAACCTTGGCGTTTTGCAGCTGAACACAGGCTTTTACACCCCCAAATATTTTGAAGAATTTTTAAAAAACGAGGTGGATAAAGCCATAAAATCTAAAAAAAGTGCCTGCGTTATGCTGGTTTGGGGCGAACAAAAAGACAAAACAGATACTACAAGCGACTTTGGCGCTATTGTTAAAAAATCAACCCGCTTGTGTGACAGCATTGGAATGAGCCAAAATAAAAAATACTATATATTTATGCCAAAAACAACGCTCAAAGGCGCATACGCTCTTTTTGAAAGAATTAAGAAAAATTCCGGGCTTGATTGGCTTATAAGCGCAAGTGTCGTTGAAGTTTTAAACAAACCTTTTGTGGAATTTAAAGAAGCGCTGGAAAACGGGCTTACAAAATCGCTCGACGATAATTCTTTAATTGTGGCATCGGATATTGTTAAAATAAACAAACCCGATGATGTGAGCATTTTCAAAAACAAAAATGTAAGAGCGGCAAATTTGCCCCGGGAAACCATGGCGGAACTTGAAAAATACGAAATCGATGATAGAAATGAATCTTTATACCGCCAGGCGTTTCAAAAAAAGTGTGATCTTGTAATAGAGCCTGTTTTTAAGAAATTCAAAGAATATATCGAACAAAATAACGAATTTGTTTATGTTGAATATAAAATTGATACGCAATGCTACTTTAAGGTGGTAAAAGATGTTTTGGAAGCCGCTTTAATGATTTATTATCAGGGCACATCCAAAATTAAAATAGATAGAGTGCATATTTCAACCACACAAATGAAAGAAATTGAAACAGAAGAATTGGAACTTGTGGGCTTAAACTACGCAAAACTTTCCAAACTGCTTAAGGAGCTTTTGCAGACGTTATAAAATATAAAACTTGTTCTTTTATTTTGATATAGTAAAATAATTAAGGAAAAAGGCACGCTTGTGGAAAGATTTACAGGAATAGTCGGAATATTAATAATTTTGGGCATTTGCTTTTTAATGTCAAACAACAAAAAAGCAATAAGTATAAAAACGGTTTCAACAGGGCTTTTGCTGCAATTCGTCCTTGCCGTTTTTGTTTTAAAAGCGCCTTTGGGACAATTTATTTTGGGAAAAATAGCGCTCTTAATTAATAAAATTCTGGAACTTTCAAATGTGGGCGGCAATTTTGTTTTCGGCTTTTTGAATGATTCGCCGGAAAGGGTTGACCAGCTTTTTTACCCTGGCGCAAGTTTTCTTTTTGCCACAAAGCTTGTCATAACAATAATTTTTGTTCTTGCAATTGTGAATATACTTTATCACCTTGGCATAATGCAGCGCGTTGTGAAGTTTTTTGCAAAAATAATGTACAAAATTATGAATGTATCGGGCGCAGAAGCTCTGTCCAACATTGCAAGCGCTTTTGTGGGGCAGGTGGAAGCACAAATTTTAATCCGCCCGTACCTTAAAACCCTCACAAAATCTGAACTTTTGGCAAGTATGACAGGTTCTATGGCATGCATTGCGGGCGGCGTTATGGCAATTTATATAGCCCTGGGCGTGGATGCCAGATTTCTTTTGGCAGCAAGCATTATGGCAGCCCCGGGCGCTTTGGTTATTTCAAAAATTGTTTACCCGGAAGTTGAAATGTCCAAAACCAAGGACGACGTTAAAGTTGAAATTAAAAAAACGCATGTGAATTTGATTGACGCCATAGCCCATGCCGCATCTGACGGTATGAGGGTTTCTTTAAACGTTATTGCAATGTTAATAGCGCTTTTAGCAATAGTTGCAATGGTGGATTGGGTTTTGGGCGGTGTCGGAGCCTTTTTGGTAAATAATTTTCATTGGAGTTTGGATTTTATAAATATTGATTTGGCGCATTTAAGCCTAAAGGGCATTTTGGGCTCATTTTTCTCCCTTTTTGCACTTGTTATGGGTGTGCCGGTTGGCGAAATTTCAACAGTGGGCGCTTTAATGGGCGAAAAACTTGTTTTAAACGAATTTATTGCCTATTTGGATTTAACAAGCATGCAGGCAACCTTAAGCCACAAAGCTATTGTTATTGCAAGCTTTGCGCTTTGCGGGTTTGCAAATTTCGGCTCTATTGCAATACAAATTGGCGGCATTGGCGAACTTGCACCTGAAAGGCGCATAGATTTAGCGCAGCTTGGTGTAAAAGCGTTAATTTGCGGCACTTTTGCTTCCTACATTTCAGCGTGCATGGCAGGAATTTTATTGCATTAATAATAACGGGTGAGTGTTATAAATGTTGCAGGAATGTTATAATAGAATTAAGGAGAAAAAATGATAAAAAGAGGCTTTACATTGGCAGAAGTTTTAATAACCCTTGCAATCATTGGCGTTGTGGCAGCCCTTACAATTCCTGCTGTTGTTCGTAATTATCAAAAAACTCAAACCGTAACTCAATTAAAAAAAGCATATTCCGGCCTCAACCAGGCAATGGCGAAAGCTGTTGTTGAATATGGTAATATGGCAGATTGGGATACACCGGACGATACCGATACAACAAGGCGTGCTTTTGTGCAAAAATATTTTGTGCCTTATTTAAAGGTTTCAAAAAATTGCACTGAAGGCGATAACAGTAAATGTTGGGGGAAAAGCGGTAAATACGGTTCTTTAAACCTTGATGGCGGCAGTTGGAGCACAGCCTTATATCCTTTAATTTTAAATGACGGAACTGCCATATCTTTTAGCTTCAGCGCAGAAAATATTATTTCCGTTTATACAGATTTAAACGGCGCTAAATTACCAAATAAAATGGGAAAAGACGTTTTTAGACTTTATTTGGAAAGAAGCAAAAACAGAATATCTTTTTGGGGTCATGGAACTTATTACCCAAATTTTACAAGAAATGATTTTATGAACAGGACGCAAGGAAGCGGTTATCGTTGCAAAAAGGATACCGGCGACCCTTATGCAGGCGGGTTTTGCGGGGCTTTGATACAAATAGACGGCTGGGAAATTAAAGACGATTACCCGTGGTAAATTTATGCTATAATAAAATTAAAGCAGGCGGATAATCGCGCGAGAAATCGTGAGGAAAGTCCGGGCATCCATAGAGCAGG
>CAZYYK010000082.1:0-7387 GCA_964651135.1 uncultured Gammaproteobacteria bacterium
CAGAGTGTTTTAAAGCTCTGCCCTTTTTTGTTTTGCAATTTCATCGTAAATTATTTTTGAAGCTTGTTCAATAAATGTTTTGGCGCGGCAATCGTTGTGCGGACGTTCAACAAGTATTGTTACTATGTATTTTTGCCCGTTTGGCAACTGAACAATGCCGGCATCGCCCAGCATTTTTCCAATGTCGCCTGTTTTGTGCAAAAAAACGGCATTTTCGGGCAGGCCGGCTTTTATAAGATTTTTGGTGGGCAAATTTCCCATATATTCTTTTATGTGCTCCCTGCTTCTTGCGCTTAAAAATTTGGGGCTGTCAAGGTTATAAAGAATTGTTGATAATTCCCTTGCGCTCATTTTGTTTGTTCCTTCTAAATCGGGCAATAAATTCGGCATTCTGGCGCTTTTTAGCCCCCAATTTCTCATTGCGCGGTTTAAGTTTTCAATGCCGCCTATTTCATCCAGTATAATATTTGTGGCGCTGTTATCGGATTGGGTCATCATAATGTTTGCTAAATGATTAACGCTGTAAGTTTGCCCGCTAAGTGTATATTGTAAATCACCCGAACCTGATGTTCTGTGGCTTTCATCAAAAACGATTTTTTTGTTTAGCTCTAAATCACGGGTTTTGGCATCAATTTGTCTGAACATTTCAAATAAAACAGGTATTTTAACCGTGCTTGCTAAAGGTGTGGGTTTGTCTGCATTAATTGAAACGGAGCTGCCGCTTTCATAATCCCACACATAAATTGAAGGTGTTAAATTCGGATACTGTGCTTGAAGCCGCTTCAATTTGCTTTCTAAAACTATCATATTGCCCGATGACACAATAGATAACATTGCTTTTTTTGTATGATTTGGTTTTACCAGTAAATTTTGCCCGAATTGACTGGCATTTGTTATATAATTTAAAGATGGCGAAACATATTGTGCCGCATTAAATTTCAGGTTTCTGTTTAAAATTCTGTTTGTGAACATATGGCTTGTGTAATTGGTGTAGGTGTATGGCAGGCAATAGTATGCAAAAAGCCCGAGAAAAATCAAATTACACAAAATTTTAAAGGGATTTTTCGTTTGTGTTTTTTTGTAAACTCGTTTTTTTACAACATAAGGGCGCTGCACGCCAATCTGCGGGCGGGCATAACCATGGGGTGTATAGCTTTGATTTTGTAAGGGGTGCGCCAAAATCTGTCTCCAATGTTAATCTATAACGGGTGTGTCGGGTTACACACTTTTAACAGTTTATTGTATTTTTAATTAAAATGCATAGTGTATTTGTATGAAATATAGTGATTTTTTTTAAAAAATATATTATACTTGTTATGAAAAGTTAAAAAATATATTGGAGTTATATGAATAAATTCTTTTTAATATTAATTTGTTTGGTTGTAACGGCGCCTTGTTGCCTTGCTGATGCCATTTTAACAAAAGAAGGGCCGATGGAAGGCAAAATTGATACAATCGCAAGCGGGCTTATTGTTCTTAAAAACGGTTCAAATTATACCAGTTTTACAAGGTCTGTTTCGGATGATTTTTTTGAAGATATTGCGGTTTATAAAGATAAATTTTGGTTTGGACAATATTACAGCGTTCCTTGCAGGGTGAGTTATGTTGATAATATGCATGTAAAAATTTATACAAAAGATTTTTACAAAGAAATGCCAAGGTATAAAGTTAAAGAAATAGTGGTTAAAATTCCTTAAGGAGATGAAAATATGAATGTGATTATTTACAGCACAGGCGGCAAAAGTGAAATAGAGCAGCTTTTAGATTTAAATGAAGAATACGATGTTAGGGTTTTTGATACGGGCGAACTTGCGCAGTATAAAGAACTGAGCCCTTATGCAATTATATATGACGGCGACATTAATAAGTTTGGGGAAATTGCACAAACAACAAAGTTTGAAACAAGCGTTTTAATTGTGTGTGATTCAATACCCGAAGATTTGACAGTAAGAGCGGAAGTGTATGACTATATTTTGAGGCCGATTAATAAAACAGAACTTAATGCAAGAATTCAAACTTTGACAAAAGTTGTGAAATATAAAATGGGCATTAAGAAAATTGCCATAACAGACGAATTAACGGGTTTGTATAACAGGAAATATTTGCACCACAGGCTTGATGCGGAAATTTCCCGTGCAAAAAGGTATGATACCGAAGTTTCCTGCCTTTTGCTTGATATAGATTTCTTCAAAACCGTAAACGATATGTACGGATACGACTGGGGCGATGTTTTATTGAAAAAAGTTGCCCAAATGCTTGAAGCCGTTATAAGGAAAGAAGATATTTTAACGCGTTACGGCGACGAGGAATTTATTTTGATTTTACCTAACACTTCAGAGCAGCAGGCGTACGTTTTTGCCGAAAGGTTTAGAAAAGACATTGAAAAAATGGAATTTATTCCGGCTTCCGAAGAGGAAAGACACCCCATTACAATATCGGGCGGAATTTCATCTTTTCCTTTCCTTGAAAATGTGGATGAAAATTCCAACACCGTTATAAGGTATGCAGAACACGCCCTGTATGCGGCTAAACAACGCGGCAAAAACCAAATAGTACAGTTTTCAAAAATGAATTTAGATTATTAATGTTAGCAAAAAGAATAATACCATGTTTGGACATTAAAGACGGAAAAACGGTCAAGGGTGTGAATTTCGAGAATTTAATTTACGCAGGAGACCCCATTGAACTTGCCAAAAAATATTCGGATTGCGGGGCGGACGAACTTGTTTTTCTTGATATTACGGCAACAAATCAGAAAAGAAAAACGGTTGTTGAGCTTGTTGAGCGTATTGCGCGCGAAATTTTTATACCGTTTACGGTAGGGGGCGGCATTCAAACAATTGCGGATATAAAAGATATTTTAAACGCGGGGGCTGATAAAATATCAATTAATTCGCAGGCTGTTTTAAACCCCAATCTTATAAAAGATTGTGTTAATTATTTCGGCTCTCAGTGCATAGTTGTGGCTATTGATGCCAAGCGCACAGACAACGATTTTTATGTTTTTATAAATGCCGGCAAAAAAAACACGGGCCTTAAGCTTTTGGATTGGGTTAAAGAGGTTGAAAGCTATGGGGCAGGCGAAATTTTGTTGACTTCAATGGATTTTGACGGCACCCAAAAAGGTTTTGATATTGAAATGAACAAAATTGCTGCCAAAAGCGTGAATATACCCGTTATAGCATCAGGCGGCGCCGGGGCAAATTCTGAACATTTTATTGAACTTTTTAAAAATACCAATGTGGATGCAGCCCTTGCCGCATCAATTTTTCACTTTAATACGCTTCCTGTGGAACAACTAAAGGCGGATTTAAAAAGAAGCCAAATAAATGTAAGATAATATTAACTGTCAAATATAACGCTTGATTCAATGTTTTTATCTATAACCTTTCTTACGGATTCGATGTTTTCTTCAGCAGCTTTGTGTTCTGTTTCAATGTGCTGCAAATCAATTTCCAGTGCCTTGTCTTTTCTTTGCACTTTTGCTATTGCTGTATCATACTTTGCTTTGGCTTCGGCGTCATCGCCCGTGTAGTAAGTTTCCTGAATACTTGTAGTTCCGGAAACACTTATTTCCTGCCCGCTGTTATCAATTAACACAGCGCCGCCGGTTATTAACAAATCTTGCAGAACGTTTTCATCCTGCCCTTCGCCGGTGCACTCTCCCCAAAGTTCGCTCAAAGCCTTTTTGCCGTCGGCACCTGTATAAATTTTGCCGTTATAAGAAATGCCATATCCCATTTCAAACAGTGTTGCCAGGGTTAAATTAACTATTTCGCTGACCCCTCCGGATTGAACAATCTTTGCTTTAAGCTGCCTGTTTGAAACTTTGTCCGAGTATTGTTTGGAAATACCTTCTTGCTGCCTGGACAAAACCATGCGGCTGTTAGTAATGCTTTGTGCCTGGTATTCCAAGTCATTCCTGGCGGCTGTCAACATAAATATCATGCCTTGGCTTGCGCTCATACCCATGAGTTTTTACCTTGTCTTTCTTGCTTATAACCATATGGGTAATCGGCAATATTGAAGCTTGTCTGAATGAAATATAATAAAATTTTTACAATTCTTTACAAAAAAGAGGCATCTTTTAGGATGCCTCGATTAATAAATTGTTGTTTACGGAAATTATCCGTTAAATACAACGCTTGATTCAATGTTTTTGTCGATTACTTTTCTTACGGATTCGATGTTTTCGTCAACCGCTTTGTGTTCTGTTTCAATATGTTGTAAATCTACTTCAAGTTCTTTGTCTTTTCTTTGTACTTTTGAAATTTCTGTATCATATTTTGCTTTAGCTTCGGCGTCATCGCCTGTATAATAAGTTTCATAAATATTTGTAACGCCCGATACACTCGTGGGTTTGCCGTCAGTTCCGATAAGAACAGCTTCACCGGATATTAATAAATCTTGCAATATGTTTTCGTCTTGACCTTCACCCGTGCAGGCACCAAGCTTTTGTTTAAGTTTTGCCAAACCATCAGACCCTGTATATGTTACACCTTGATATTCAAGCCCATAACCAAGTTCGAACAATGTTGCCAACTTTAGATTCACTGTTTCTCTTGTGCTTGAATTTTCCACTGGTTTTCTTGCCATTAGCTGTCTGTTTGAAACTTTATCTGAATATTCTTTGGATATACCTTCTTGTTGTCTTGATAATACCATACGGTCGTTTGTTATACCTTGTGCTTCAAGTTCCAGGTCAGACCTTGAACCTACCAGCATAAATATCATACCTTGGCTTGCACTCATACCCATATCAAGTACCTCATCTTTCTTAGTAACTTAACACTTACAATTATATAAAAACGAAAAGTATATACTGAATTCATACTTTATATATATTGTTACAAAACTTAATACATCTGCCCAAATGCTTTATATATCTTGAAAAACCTTCAAAACCCTGGGCAGTATGGAAAGACATTTTGCTATTGCAATGCCGTAATTTGTAATTGCAACATCGGCTTTTTGTGCCTGTATAATCCTGTTTAAAACTTCTTTTCTGTTTGTCATGCAAGCCCCGCAATGAATAATTAGGGCGTATTCATTGAGGTTTTTGGGGAAATCGTAACCTGCATAGTTATCAAAAATTATGTTCTTATTTGTATATTTTTTTATTAAATTAGGCAGCTTAACGCGCCCTATATCATCTTCGATGGCATGATGCGTGCAGCTTTCGCATATAAGAACTTTATCGCCGTCTTTTAAGGTGTCTATTTTTTGCGCCCCCTGCACGAATGTTTTTAAATCCCCTTTGATTCTTGAAAAAAGTATTGAAAAAGATGTCAAAAACGTGTCTTTAGGCACAATTTGCGAAACCTTTTTAAATGCCTGCGAATCCGTTATAACAAGGTGCGGTTTCACTTTTTTAAGCGTAAGTTCAAGTTGTGTTTCTTTGCACACAACGCAAATGCAGTTTTCATCAAGCAAATTCCTTATTATTTGAACCTGCGGTAAAATAATTCTGTCTTTTGGGGCTTCTTTATCAATCGGAACAACCAAAATAACAACATCATCTTTTTTCACAATGCCTTCAAGCGCATTTACGGGGTTTATGATTTCTTTGGGTAAAATGCCCACAAGCGCCTGTTTTATTGTATCCGTAATATTTTTGTCGTTTTTTAAAGATAAAGAAAGAATATTGTCAGAATATTTTTTAATTTTATCAAGTGATGCTTGCGATATTTGCCCTAAATCCGTTTTATTTACAACAACAAGGGTTGGCGTTGAATTTTCCTTAAGGTGTGATAAAAATTCTATTTCGCTTTTGTTAATTTCATCATAATCGCACACAAAAATTGCCAAATCAACGCGCCCAAGCGCCTTATACGTTTTTTCAATCCTTTTGTGCCCCAAATCTTCAACATCGTCAATTCCTGCCGTATCCATTAAAACAACAGGCCCTATCGGCAAAAGTTCCATTGATTTTTGGTTAACATCCGTTGTTGTGCCTAAAACATTTGATACAATTGAAAAATCCTGCCCCAAAATTGCATTCATAAGGCTTGACTTTCCGCTGTTCCGTTTACCAAAAATTCCTATATGTATTTTATTGCTCTTGTACATTTTCATTTTTTTATTATATAATAAAGAAGAAAATTTTTTTACAAAGGAGAGAAAATGGCAAGAGTCTTGCTTTCTATGTCAGACGATTTTTTACAATCTGTTGATAAACATGCAATACAAGAACAGCGTACAAGAAGCGAACTTATAAGAGAGGCGCTTAGGCTTTATTTAAGAAAAAGTGCCGTTAAAAACAATAAACAGGCAAAATCTAACGCTGAAAAATTGGACGAGCTTTTGAAGTAATTATAAATTTTTAATTTTTTCAATTATCTCGCTTAATTCTTTCGAAATTTGATCTTTTTTTGCCAGGTTTGCTCTTATATTTTTGGCGAAATCCGCTTTATTGAAATGCCCAAGCCCGTTAATTCTGTATATTTCCTTCAAATTTTTAACGGTCGCAACATTTTTTGTGAAATCTTTTTCACTAACAGCCGCACTGTTCTTAAAATGGTTGTTTATTGTGTCTAAAATTAATTTTTTGGGTATTATGTCTTCAAATTCGCCGTGGTCTATAACGTATATAAAATCGTCTTTTCTGAGTTTTGGCAAAATTAAATCTTTGGTATGTGCGGCATCATAATCCAGCAAAACAAAAATCGGCAGTTTGATTTCTTCAACCATTTTGTAATATTTCTTCGCAACCTGGTTCTTGCCGCCTGCACCGATTAAATGAATACCGTTTTTGTCAAAATCGTAATTTATTTTTTTTGCAAATTCGCCAAGCAAAATTTCTTCCGTAATGCCTTCTGTCAGCACAATTTTTTCTAACGGATATTTAAGCGCAAGTTCTTTTCTTAAAGTTACAGGGTCTTTTTCTTTATTTTTTAAAATTTCAACAAGCCTTTTTAAATTGAGCGGCAGATTTTTTTTGTTTTTTATAACATCCAAAAGTCCTTCTATATTAAGAGGGCTGCAAATCAACGTTTCGCTTTGCGAGTTTTGAAAAAACGTGTGCCTTTCTTCTTTTTGAAGCAGGTGGTTAAAAAATTTGTCATATTTTTTGTTATTAAATTCAGAAACAGAATCGTTAAAAATTGCGCAGGCCGCTTTTGCTGTTTCTTCACAGCTTTTTTTATCCGCATGGGTTAGGTCGAACTTGTTTAATATGTCGTTAAATACTCGAAAATACTTGTCAAAACTGGGCTTAAAACGCGTCAGCCTGTCTAAGCATAAAGTTAAATATTCTATATCAATACTTTTATATTTCATAAATGTAAATATAGTTATATAATAACACCAAAAAAGGCAATTTTTAAACAGTTCGGGTTTTGTTTATGTATAAGGTGAAGTGTAAATGGTTGACAACATATCTGCAATA
>CAZYYK010000083.1:0-7127 GCA_964651135.1 uncultured Gammaproteobacteria bacterium
ATCGCCCTCAAACGTTATTTGCGTTTTTAAAACTTCAGCGGAAATTTCATCGGATTGGCTCACCAATAAAAGTTTTTTAGCGGGATAATTTGTTAATACCTGCGCTACTGAAACCGCAATTGCCTGGTAGGCTTCTTCATGCGAAAAAGATTTAATTGCGATAGGAATTTCCGTGTAATCAACAAGTTTGTCTCCTGCAAGAGAAAATAGTGCATAGCTGTTTGAACTTACCAAAAGAACGTTCCAGGCAAAATCCACTGTGCTCATGTTCGGTTCAATATCTGCAAAGCTCAATGCCCGCAAGAAAGCGCAGTGCGAGCCTTCAATGCCCAAAACAGAGCCGCCCATATCCGTAATTATTTCTTTCAGTCTGTCAATAACCGGCGCTTGCAGGGATGAATAAACAAGATACCTGTTTTCGGTACGGTTTTTAAAATTTGCATCAGCCCAGGCGGTTTTGGGTTCAACACGTCTGAAGATGTATGATTCTTCCGCCTTTGATAACAGGGCGGTTTCAATGGCTTCATCCGTAATAATGGGCGATAAGCTTATAAACCCGAAGTGCACATTGGGCAAAACTAAATATATACTTGATTTTGTATCTATGGAAAGTTCTTCATAAATTTCAACAAGGGCAGATTTAAAAGAATTGTAATCAGAAATTTCGCGCGTGCTTATGTTGTATTCCAGCGGTCTGTGGCCGTACTTTTGGACACGGGAAGTTTTCTTGTCGATAATCATAACCTCAAGTCCGATGTTCGGTGTAACCGCTACCCCAATTATTTGTTTGTTTGTGCTGGCAAAATTAACCATACTTTTTGTAAACTACTCTTTAAAATAACAATACAAGTGTCCTACTTTTATAATACAATATTTAAGTAAAATGTAAAACATTTTAACAAAAATATACACCAAATATATTAAAAAATCAAAAGGAGCAATGAGTGGAAAAAAATCAAACTAACTACATATACGGCAAAAACGCTGTTTTAGAAGCTGTTATGAAAAATCCCAAAAGAATTAACAAAATTTATATTGCCCAAAACATAGGGCTTGACAACCGTTTAAAACAAATTAAAGAATTAGCCTACCAAAATTCCATTGTTGTGCAATTCACAAACCTGCACAACAAAAAATTTCCGCAGGATGTTCCCACACAAAACGTTATAGCCGATGTTGCACCTGTTGAATATATGGAAATTGAAGATTTTATGGAAAAGATGAACGAAAAATGCGGCTTTAAAAAGGTTGTAATTTTAGACGGTGTTCAAGACCCCCATAATTTCGGTGCAATTATAAGAACCTGTGCATGCGCGGGGTATGACGGCATTATTGTTGCAAGCCACAGGGCATGCCCCCTGAACGCCACGGTTGAAAAAACATCGGCAGGTGCGCTCAACCATGCAAATATAATAAAAGTAAGTAGCCTATCTGCTACAATTGATTTTTTGAAGAATAACTCCTTTTGGATAATTGCAACGGATTCAAGATGCGAAGATAATTATTTTGACATAGATTATACAGATATGAATTTTGCATTTATACTGGGAGCAGAGGGTGACGGTATAACGAAAACATTGATGAATAAAGCCGATTTTAAAATTAAAATCCCCACAAATTTCGAATCATTAAATGTATCGTCAACTTGTGCCGTTATAGTCTATGAAGCTTTGAGGCAAATTTTGACAAAGAGCAAAATATAGTGTAAAGTATCTTAAGGAGAATTAGCAATACAAATGAAAATCAAAAATTCAGACAGTGATATCGAAAAAGATGTTCAGGAAGATTACGTTGAAGAACCTTATGCAGAACCTTCTTTAGAAGATGCGCTGGAACAAAAAGTCAAAATAGATTACAAAAGCGACACAGCAGACGATTCCGTAAGAATTTATCTTCAACAGATAGGCAAAATTCCGCTTTTGAGCTTCCAGGAGGAAATGGACCTTGCAAGGCTTGTTAGAGAAGAAAATGACCAAAAGGCAAAAGAGGCTTTAACTAATTCAAATTTGCGCCTTGTTGTAAGTATTGCAAAAAAATACATAGGCCGCGGGCTTTCTTTTTTGGATTTAATTCAGGAAGGCAACCTTGGCTTGATGAAGGCGGTTGAAAAATTTAACTATAAAAAAGGCTACAAGTTTTCCACTTACGCAACCTGGTGGATTCAGCAGTCTATCACGCGCGGAATAGCGGACAAATCAAGAATAATCCGCCTGCCTGTTCATATGATAGAAAATTTAACAAAAATAAGAAGGGCGACAATTGAACTTGCAACGGAATTAAACCGCACGCCCACAAAAGAAGAAGTGGCGTCGCACGTAGGCATTTCAATATCAAAGCTTACACAGCTTATTAAAAATGCGCAGGGTACAATAAGTATGGAAACACCTGCAAGCGCGAAGGACGATATGACAAAAGTGTCCGATTTTATTGTGGATGAAACCCATATCACGCCCGACGGCAAAGTGGCGCAAGATAATTTGCTTGATGATGTAAGAAAAATTTTAAACCAATTGAACCAAAAAGAAAAAGATGTGTTAATTATGCGCTACGGGCTTGACGATAACGGGCAGAAAAAAACTTTGGATGAAATAGGCACCCGTTACGGTGTTTCGCGCGAACGCATACGGCAGATTGAAAACCGCGCCATTGCAAAACTGAAAAAGCTTTGCAGAAACCACCAGAGTTTGAGCGGAAATTTAAAAAATTATATTAACAACATATAATTCTCTTTATGATATAATAAATTTAAAATAAGGAGAAAGTTATGATTAACGCTATTGAAGGTAATTTAACGGTACTGCCGCAGGATAGATTTTGTATTGTTGTATCGCGCTTTAACGAATTTATAAGCTCCAAGCTTTTAGAAGGCGCGCTTGACGGGCTTATCAGGCATGGGGTTGAAAAATCGAACATAGATGTTGTGTATGTGCCAGGTGCTTTTGAAATTCCTCTTGCTGTTCTTAAGGCTGCGCAAAGCAGCAAATACAGCGCAATTATAACTTTGGGCGCTGTTATTAAAGGCGCAACCGCACACTTTGATTATGTGAGCGCAGAATTGTCAAAAGGTATTGCACAAATTAGCCTGAATAGCGAAACTCCTGTCATTTTCGGTGTTTTAACAACAAATAATATTGAGCAGGCAATTGAACGGGCGGGAACAAAATCCGGCAATAAAGGCTACGACAGCGCGCTTAATGCCATTGAAATGGCAAATTTGATGAGGAAGATTTAAGTTTGGCAGCACACTATTTTTGTTTCAGGTTCAAGCAAGTTTAAGGTTTTAGTGCAGCTCCTTAACATTATGTAAACTTTATTCTTTAAATTTGTCACTATATTTTTTTAAAGGTATAATTTTTATAAGTAGGAACTTATAAAATTAACTTGGAATTGATGAGAAATTTTTATAAAATCGCAACCAGAATAATTCTAATTTCCGCACTGTTATTTATTAAAAGTGCTTGCTTTGCCATAGAAGAACCGCCGTTGCCGCAAGCCTCACCTCAGGTTTTAACCGAAGATGAAAAAGAACAAAGCGGGCAAACATATATTGAAAACATTGAAATACTGGGCAACAACCTTGTGCCTGACGATATCATTTTAGACCAAATGTCTTTAAAAGCGGGGTATGTTTATGATAAAACCGCTGTTGTGAAAGATTTAAACAACATTTACAAACTTGGTTTTTTTACCCGCAAAATTAAAGCGCTTCCCATAAGACACAACGGCACCAATATCACTTTAAGGGTTATTGTTGAAGAAAACCCCCCCATTACGGGTTTTACTTTAATCGGCAACTCTGTTTTGGCGCAGGGCGAACTTTTAAACATCCTTCAGCCGCTTGAAGGAATGCCGCAAAACATTTTAACCATAAATAACGCCATTGAACAAATTCAAGAACTTTATTCAATTAAAGGTTACATTTTATCAAGAGTAACAGGCGTGCAGGATGACCCCGACGGGGTTGTGAACTTAAAAGTGGATGAAGGCATTATCCAGGATGTTGTTGTTTCGGGCAGTAACAAAACAAAAGATTTTATTGTTAAGCGAAATATTTCGCTTGAACCCGGCACAATTTATAATGAAAACACTACAAGAAACGATATTTTAAGGCTTATGGGAACACAAGCCTACGGCGATGTTACGCGCGACATTCAAATGGACCCTGAAACAGGGCAGTACGTTGTAACCGTTAATTTGGAAGAGCAGCGCACGGGAAAAATTTCTCTGGGCGTTGGTGTGGATTCAAGTTCGGGCTTTTTTGGCTCTGTGGGGTTTGAAGAAAACAATTTCCGCGGGCTTGGCCAAAAACTTGGGCTTAACATTATGGCAGGCACGGGTGTTTTAATGAGCGACCAAAGTATTTTGCGCCGCCCCAATTACCAGGCTGAACTTACCTTTTTGGAGCCTTACTTTAGAGATAAAGACACAGCGCTTGGATTGCGCGGTTATTTTAGAAGCTTTGGCAGCTACCAGGTGCCGCTTGCAATTGAAAACAGGTTTGGGGGTGAGGCCACCCTTTCAAGAAGATTTAAAACATCCAAAAACCTCTCGGGCAGTATCGCTTTTGGCGGAGAATATGTTAATATGACAGAAGGGGATGAAGCCAAAATCCGTTCTTTGTATAATGACCATAATATTCCCTGGTCTGAGCGCGAAGAACAGCTAAAGGGCGGCTTTTTTGTGAAATTTACACCTTCGCTTGTTTATGACACAAGGGATAATCCTATGAATCCGCGCCACGGCGGCATTGCAAAAATCAGCCTTGAAGAAGGCGTTAATCTTACGGATTTCGGTTATTCTTACGGGAAACTCACGGGTGTTATAAAAAAATTCATACCCGCAGGCAGAAAATCTGCTGTTGTCTTGACTGCAAGAGCAGGCGGCAACATAAACGGCAAAATGCCTGAATTTGCAGCATACACGCTTGGCGGCCCTTACACTATCCGCGGCTTTAATATATCAGAAGTTGGCACGGGCGACGGCTTTATGCTGGGTTCTGCCGAATTTAGAACGCCCATTCCTTTCATAGACAGGTTAACATCTAACGCATTTATAAATAACATAAAAATTGCAGCGTTTGTGGATGCAGGCAAAATATTTACACCTTCAATTACGGATACTCTTTACAACCGCCCGGGCTACGCGGTTTCAGCAGGTGTGGGGTTAAGGGTGTTTGTACCGGGCTTAGGCCCAATCAATTTGGATTACGGCATGCCTCTAACAAACACAGCCGGTGTTGAAAGGTCTAAGGGCTTCTTCACATTTGGGATGGGCGATATGCTTTAGATTATATTAACCTCAAGGGGCAGGTTTTCAACTTCAAGCTCATAAATAGCTTCAGCGCCTAAATCTTCAAAAGCGGCAATTTTGCATTTTTTAACGCATTGTTGAATTAAGCAGGCAACCCCGCCTGTCAGCGTTAAATAAAGCCCCCGTTTTATTGTGCGCCCGCCTTTGCCTATTGTGGCCAAAACGCCCTGATTGTAAAGTGTTGGTGCAAATTTATCCATGCGCCCTGATGTGGTGGGCCCAAGAGGGCCTGTAATTTCCCCCTCTTTTTTTGGCGCAGGGCCGCAATAAAAAATTATTGAGTTTTTCAAATTAACGGGCAGATTTTCGCCCTTTTTTATCATATCGCAAAGCCTTTTGTGCGCCTGATCGCGCGCGGTTAAAATTGTGCCTGACAGCATTATTTTATCGCCTATTTTTAAATTTTTTATTTTATCAATTTCAGCTGTGTGGATTTTGGGGGCTGATGATGAGGTTTCAACATCTTTAATTTCATAATCTTTAAAATTATAATGAACACTTCCGTCAGATTTTATTACGGCAGCGGCGTGCCTTGCACTGTGGCAGTTTGTGTTAACACACACGGGCAAATTTGCAATATGCGTTGGCGCGCTTAGCATTTTAACTTCAAAAACATCCTCAATTTCAAGAGGCACGTCTTCGCCTTCACATAAAGCGCGCTTGGCTAAAAGTGCCGCAACTTCAACAGTGCCGCCTGCGCCCACGCCCAAACTCATCGGAGGGCAAGCGTTTTTGCCTGCATCAGATGCAACCTGTTTTATAAAATCGTAGATTTCTTCTATGTTGGCTGTTGGGTTAAACATCTTTAACTGGCTTGTGTTTTCAGCCCCACCCCCCTTAAGTGCAAGCAAAATTTTAACTTCATCGCCTTTTATTATCCGTGTATGAATTATGCAGGGGGTGTTTGTGCCTGTATTTGTGCGGTTTTTTATGGCATCATACACAACGGATTTTCTTAAAAATTCATTTTTATAACAATCCTCAACCGCCTTATTTATGACATCTTCAATGTAGCCGCCAACAAGTGCCGCATCCTGCCCCAAATCAAGAAAAATGACAACCTGGCCGCAATCCTGACACAGGGGGCGGGATTTTTTGTGCGCCAAATAGGCATTTTTTAAAATTTGCGCTTTAATATCGGGTGCTATGGGTGCTTTTTGAAGTTTCTTGTAAACGCCATAAGGCAGGGTGGTGTTGGCATTTTTGCACAAATTGTAGGTTACATCATAAAAAATTTTAGTGTTCAAAGTTTTTCTTAAATCCATATTCTAAAGCCTCAATTAAATCTTCTTTTGTAATTTCGGGGTTTATTTCCTTCAGGGTTATAATGTTGTCTTTTTTAACTCCTTGTTTAAAAATTTTTTCAATTAAATCAAAATCCGCATCCATTAAAATTGAACCGTGCTGCAAAATGTAGCCGCGGGCGCGAAATTGGGCTGAACCTATCAATTTTTTGCCCTTATAGGTTACATCTGCCCTGTTTGCGCTGTTCATGCAATATTCGGTATTATTACCGCTGTGGCGGGCAATTTCAAGCCCGATTCCCAATTTTTCAAACCCCAAAATCAAGGCGTTTGAAATTGTTTTGTAAGATTGCACAACGCCTTGCCCCCCAAAAACAGGAGATACAAAACAGTAGGTTAATTCCACATCATGCAAAAGCGCCCTTCCGCCTGTGGGGCGGCGCACAACATCAATTTTGAAATCGGGCATATTAAAATTTTTTTGATTTCGCCCAAGGGTTATACATTTTGGCGACCACGAATAAAAGCGCACATGGGCATTTTCATCCTGTTTTTCAATTGAATTTTCAAGCA
>CAZYYK010000084.1:0-7092 GCA_964651135.1 uncultured Gammaproteobacteria bacterium
GCATTTCATCAATTACAAGAATTATGTTGCCCGCCTGACGAATTTCATCCATAATCTTTTTAAGGCGGTCTTCAAATTCCCCTCTGTATTTAGTGCCTGCAACCAAAAGCCCCATATCAAGCTGAATTATTTTTTTATTTTCCAAAATATCAGGTATTTCATTATCAGCTATTCTCAGCGCTAAACCTTGTGCAATGGCTGTTTTGCCCACACCGGGCTCCCCTATTAAAACAGGGTTGTTTTTGGTACGTCTTGCCAAAATTTGAATAACGCGCTCGATTTCTTTTTCTCTGCCCACAACGGGGTCAAGCCTTTGTTCCTGCGCGGCTAAAGTTAAATCAGTGCCGAATTCATCCAAGCTTGGCGTTTTCGCCTTGCCCTGTGAGGCACCCGGGGTTGCCATAGAAGCACTGCCCCCACCCCCGCCTGATGTAGGCGCTTTGGTTTCACCAAGCATTTTTATAACGTTGCTTCTGCATTTGTTCAAATCTACGCCCAAATTTTCAAGCACTTTTGTTGCAACCCCATGCCCTTCGCGCAAAAGCCCCAAAAGCAAGTGCTCTGTGCCGATATAGTTGTGGCCAAGCTGCCGTGCTTCGTCCCAGGAAAGTTCCAAAACTTTTTTGGCGCGCGGTGTAAAAGGAATTTCAACAGCCACAAAGCCGCTTCCGCGCCCGATGATTTTTTCAACTTCTGCTCTTGTATCTTTGATGAAAACACCCATTGCCTTAAGCGTTTTTGCGGCAACACCGGTGCCTTCGGCTATAAGCCCAAGCAAAACCTGCTCTGTGCCCACAAAATTATGCCCCAGGCGCCTGGCTTCTTCTTGCGCCAACATTATAACTCTGATTGCTTTTTCCGTAAATCTTTCGAACATGCGCGTGCTATCCTATTTCAATAAATTACAGAATTATTATAGCACCAAAATACTAACGGGGCAAATAATTTTACCACGGATAATCGTCCTTCATTTCCCATCCTTCACGTGCAAGTTTGGCAGCACAGTAAGTTCCTGTTCCGGTTTTTGAGCAGCTGTTGTTTACACTGGTCATAGTGCTGCTATAACCATGCGGTAAAATTCCTTTGTCGGTTCTGGTAAAATAAAAGAAATCTTTACCTGTAACATTAGGTCCTTTTGAACCGTTTAAATCAACATAGATACGGCTGTCAGCGACACCGCCGCTAATCGAAAAAATTACAAAAAGTATGCCGTCGGGTGTTAAAAATGTTGCCCTTTGAGTGAGTGCAACAACATTCGTGCCATTCGGCTCGCCGCTGGCAAATTTCCAAGGCGCGTTTGCTTTATAGCCGCAATCAGAATAGCTGGTGCAAATTTTTGCCACCTTCAAGTAAGGTTTCCAGTACCTGTTAAAATATTCCGCAGCGCCAATATCCGCTGCTATATCCCACGTTTGATACATTCCGTTTTCGGCTTGTGAGTTGTTATATGCCTGGCTTATCATAGAGTATGCCTTTTTTAACTTTGCAATAGTCTGTGTTTTTTGATAATTTTTCACAACGCTCGGTATGGTAAGCGCTGCCACAACCCCGATTATTGCAATCGTTATTAAAACTTCTGCCAAGGTGAAACCCTTATTATTCATCTTTTCTCCTATTAGTTCAATATGTTAATATCCATTTTAATTTAATAATAACACGTTGATATTAAGATGCCAATATTAATAAACAGGTATTTATGCAATGAATATACAAGAACAAACAGGAAAAAGGGTTTTAGCCGACATAACATGAGAGCAAATCTTGGATGTGTTGCAGTTGGGCAAGTTTTTTGATTGCCCGTTTTTCAATCTGCCTTATGCACTCTTTTGTGACATCATAAATGTTGCCGATTTCCTGCAAGGTTTTAGGCAAAACTTCATCAAGCCCGAAGCGCATTGTTATAACGTCTTTTTCGCGGGCTTCAAGCATATTTAAGATATTTTGCAAATCCCTTTTCAGTTCATCATTTTCTATTTTTTCATCCAAATTGGCTCTTTTATCTTCAATTACTTCATAAAATGCAAGGGATTTTTCATTATCCTGCTCAAAATTTGATTCTAAAGAGAGCGATTTTGTAAAAGCGTTCAAAAAAGTGTCGATTTTATCTTCCTTTATGCCGATTTTTTGCGCCACAACTTCATCTTTAATTTCGCAATCGTATAAGCTTTCAAGGCGCGTTTTGGTTTTTTTATAGCGCGAGAGGGTTTCTTGAACGTAAACAGGTATTTTCATACAATATCCTTGCTCTGAAATTGCCTTAAACATTGCCTGTTTTATCCACCAGCTTGCGTAAGTTGAAAATTTATAGCCCAGCTTCCAGTTAAATTTGTCAACTGCCGCCATAAGCCCCAAATTGCCCTCCTGTATCAAATCAATCAAAGGCACATTGCTTTTGTGTATTGATTTTTTGGCGATTGTTAACACAAGCTTTAAATTACCCTGCACCAATTTTTTTTGCGCAAGCCTGTCGCCCCCATGCGCCAGGCGGGCGTAATATTTTTCTTCTTTTGCCGTCAAGACGCCAAATTGCGAAATCCTTTTTGTATAAACTTTTAGGGCATCATCTTGAAAATTGACAATACATCTTCTTTCAGCTTTAACCATAACTTTTCTCCTTTACAAACTTTTGCAAAATAAGACATGCGAAAAATTGCCCCAAAATTGAATTTGGGATTTTTCTATTCTTTTGAAACGACCTTAACTTTGAGTACACAAAATAAGGCTTAAATGCAAGCCATATTTATGTTTAGTGCCATATTATATACTACGGTATATACTTAATATATCATATTGTATATTTTTTATCAAGTGTTTTGTAAAGAATCATTAAAATAAATTTAGAATAAAGGGTTGAATTGTAATATTTCTTAACATAATTAATTGGCTTGCGTTCTGAAAACAAAGGTTTTAAGCATAATAAAAGAAAAAATTGCAACGGGCAAAACTATAAGCGCCTGTGCAATATATCCGTTCAGGCCGTAGTGCAGAAGTGTTTCCAGAAGCGCTTTATTTACAAAGTAGCTTAGTATATAAGTTAATAAAAATTTGAACAGAAGCCCGTTATTTTTGTTTTTAAACACAATTTTTCCGGTTGTCTGAAAATTCCACAAAACGCCAAGAACCCATTGGATTGTAAGGGAAAGCGTTTCCTTATTTAAATTCAAAAAGCCCACAAATTTTTTAACTGCAAAAATTATATCGGGCGTGTGCGGCAAGTTTGTAAAGGTGAACAGGCACAGGGCATACACGGAATAGCCAAAAATTGTGTTCAGAGCCCCGACAAACAAGAATTTAATAAATTTCTTGTCCACCTTTTTTAAAAAAGGCCCCACAAAACTTTCGCAAACATCATCATATATATCACTGCATATATTTGATGACTTATTAAAAAACACGCGCAAGCAGCTTTGTTTACACGTGTTTTTATTTAATTCTTCTGTATTATCGTTATACATGTTCCTTAATTTCATTTACAACGTTTTTAGGGTCAAGCTTAATTCCGGGCCCCATTGTTGTTGCCAAATACATTGATTTAATGTAAACGCCCTTGGCGGCGGTGGGTTTTGCTTTAATAATTGCGTTAGTTAAAACAGAGAAGTTTTTCATTAAATCTTGTGCTTTGAATTGGATTTTGCCGATACCCACGTGAATCATGCCTTGTTTGTCGGCTCTGAATTCAACTTTGCCTGCTTTTGCGTCTTTTACCGCTTTTGCAACATCAGCTGTAACAGTTCCTGTTTTGGGGTTAGGCATTAAGCCTTTAGGCCCTAAAACACGGCCTATTTTGCCAAGGGCTGCCATCATATCGGGTGTTGCAATAAGTGTATCAAATTCAAACCAACCGTTTTGAATTTTATCAATGATTTCTTCGCTTCCTGCCTCATCAGCGCCCGCTTCTTTTGCCTGGGTAACTTTATCGCCTTTTGCAATAACGCAAACGCGTGTTGTTTTGCCCAAACCCGCAGGTAAAACCGTGGTTGAGCGAACCTGCTGGTCAGCGTGTTTAACATCAATTCCGAGGCGCATATGGCATTCAAGCGTTTCGTTAAATTTTGAAACCGCTTTTGAAACCTTTTGCAGCATTTCAATCGCATCAATGGCGCTTGAAGGCTGTTCAAAGCCGTTCATTATTTCTTCTATTTTCTTTTGTTTTTTAGTAACTTTTGACATTTTTTCTCCTTTCGTGGTGATAACGGCAATTTAATTGCCTCCCAACTTTATTTATTCTTCAACTGTAACACCCATTGAGCGCGCGGTGCCTTTAATCATATCAACTGCGCTTTCAGTGGTTGTGGCGTTTAAATCTTCCATTTTCATTTTTGCAATTTCTTCAAGCTGAGCTTTTGTAATTTTGCCCACTTTTGTTTTGTTCGGCACGGCAGAGCCTTTTGGAATGTTTATTGCTTTTTTAATCAAAACAGGCGCCGGAGGCGATTTTGTAACAAAAGTAAAGCTTCTGTCTTCATAAACCTCAATTACAACAGGGATAATGTAACCCGCTTGTGACGCTGTTTTGTCATTGAATTGTTTGCAAAAATCCATAATGTTAACACCCTTTTGCCCTAACGCAGGACCAACAGGGGGGGACGGATTCGCCTTGCCTGCTTCAATTTGAAGCTTAATCTTACCGATTACTTTCTTTTTTGGTGCCATTTTTTTCTCCTTATCTGTGGTTCAAACGGGTTTTGTGCCCTTCCACTTTGTTTATACCTTTTGTATTTGCTTGTATTCAAGTTCCACAGGGGTTTCGCGCCCGAATATTGAAACAGTTGCCCGTAATTTTGCTTTATCGGGATAAACTTCTGTAATATCGCCGATAAATTCTGCAAAAGGCCCTGAAACAATTCGCACTTTGTCGCCCACTTTAACATCAAGTTCAATTTTTTGAACTTGCGACTGGCCTCTGTGAATAATTTTTTTGATTTCGCTGTCTTTAGCGGCAATGGGGTGTTTTGCCGAGCCTACAAATTTTGTAACCCCCGCGGTGTGACGCACAACATACCAGCTGTCATCGTCCATTATCATTTCAACTAAAACGTAGCCCGGGAATATTTTTTCTTCCTTTTCGGTCTTTTTGCCCGCTTTTACCTGGGTTACGGTTTTTTGAGGAACTTCAACCCTGAAAATCTTTTCGCCCATATTCATATATTCAATGCGCTTTTCAAGGTTTATTTTAACCTTATTTTCGTGCCCCGAGTACGTATGAACAACATACCAGCGTTTTTTGGGAACTTTCTGTGCAGCCGGTTCTGTTTTGGTTTCTTCAACGGGTGTTTGCTCTGCTTCTTGCACAAGTTCTTGTTGTTCGTTCAATTCTTCTTCTTCTTTTTTCTTTTTAGCCATATACGTTCCTTGCTATTAATTATTTAATTAACCCTAGTAAAAATTTGAATATTAAATCCATTAGATAAACCACAATTGTAAAGAATATCGTAACCCCAATTACCATAAGTGTTTCGGCAATAATTTGCGGTTTTTGAGGCCAGGAAATTTTTCCCCATTCGGCTCTAACGCCTCTAAAATATGTCATCATAGGATTTTCTGTATTATTATTTTCTTCTGTTTTCATATAACGCCTTTTCTTGTGGCTTATAAACCCGCGCCCTGAAGGACTCGAACCCTCGACATCCGGTTTTGGAGACCGACGTTCTACCAACTGAACTAAGGACGCTTGAGTTTATTTGCGCCTTTATAAATCACATTGGTCATATCTTACTTGGTTTCCTTGTGTATCGTGTGTTTGTTGCATCTCGGACAATGTTTTTTAAGTTCCATTCTTTCCTTGAGAGTCTTTTTATTTTTGGTTGTAGTATAGTTTCTTTCCTTGCATTCTTCACATGCAAGTACAACCATTCTGTCATTTTTACTGTTTTTGATACCCATTTTATGCTCCTTTTGCGTGGGGGTTAATTTTCTTCCTTACTAATAGAATGTCTTAAAAGACACTCTACCTAAAGTTAATATTTATTTATAACATCATAATATCAGAAACAAAATTAATTGCAAATAAAATTTTAAGAAAAGCGAATGTGTTTTTATGTTAAAATTACGTTATGCCACACTTTTTAGTCAATTCAAATGAAATAAATAATAATCTTATAAATGTTACCCAAAATGAACTTTTACGGCATTTGGTTTCTTCTTTGCGCATTAAAACAGGTGAAGAAATTAAATTTATTGACGAAAAAGAAATTCAATATATCTGCAAGGTTTTAAGTGTAACAAAAAAAAACTTGCAGGCGCAAATAATTGAAAAATATCCTTCTTTGCGAAAACTCAATTTTGAACTTTATTTAGCACAGGCTATTTTAAAACAGGACGCGCAGAATTTGGCAATTTCAAATGCCGTGCAAACGGGCGTTAAGGGAATTTACCCTGTAATTTGTGATAATTGCACGGTTAAATCAAAACAAAACATTGAAAAATGGCAAAAAATTGCGGATGAAAGCTTTAAACAATGCGAAAGAGCAAACAGGGCAGAGGTTTTTGAAATTCAAAAGCTGGAAAATGTTTTAAAGGCTTTTGAAAATATTATTATTTTTACCGAAAAAAATGCAAATATAACAATTAAAGACGCTGTTAAAAAATTTGATAAAAACAAAAAAATTCTTGTGGTTGTAGGCGCTGAGGGCGGGTTTAGCGCACAGGAATTTGAAATTTTTAAAAAATATAACTGCGCAAGCCTTGGCAGTTTAATTTTAAAAGCTCCAAACGCGGTTACGGCAGGAATTTCAAGAGTAGTGTATGAATTTGAAAATCAAAATTAAAGAAAAAATTTTAAATGATGAAATTATAAAATCTCTTATGGGTGTTTTTAGCGGGCACAAAATTTTTTTGGTGGGCGGCTTTATAAGGGATTTATTTTTGCAAAAAGCTTCCTATGACAGGGATTTGGTTGTATGTGATATTAATCCTTCCGAAATGGCTCAAAATATAGTGCAAAAAACAGGTGGTACAATTGTTTTGCTGGATGAAGAAAATGAAATTTTAAGAGTTGCGCTTCCTGATAAAAAAAATTTTTTGGATATTGCAAAACCTTTTGAAAATGATATTCTAAAAGACGCTCAAAGGCGCGATTTTACAATAAATTCA
>CAZYYK010000085.1:0-2639 GCA_964651135.1 uncultured Gammaproteobacteria bacterium
AAAGCAAGGGCGGGGTTACAAATGCCGCCACAAGCAAGGATTTTACCCACTATTACATCACAATTCCTTCCAAAGATTTTGATTTAGCCCTTGATTTGCACTCGGATATGCTGATGCACCCGCTTATACCGCGCAAAGAGCTTGAAAAAGAGCGCCTTGTTGTTTTGGAAGAAATTTCCAAAACTAATGATTCGCCATACAGCGTTATGTCAAATAATTTTTTCAAAGTGTTATACCAAAATGACGCACACCCTTATATGCGCCCAATTATAGGCGATAGCAAGGTTATTGAAACAATTACGCGTGATGAAATTTTAGATTATTACAATAAATTCTACACTCCCGATAAAATGACAACGGTAATTGTGGGCGATGTTGACCCCCAATACGCCATCAAAAGAACAGAAGAGCTTTTTAAAATATCTGACAGCGTACCTAAAAAAACCCAGTTGAAATACCCCAAAATTACGCCCCTGCAAAAACAATTGAGAATTTCGGAAAATAAAAATGTGGGCACAGCCTACATTATGATAGGGTATAGAATTCCAAAATTCGGCGATAACAGTGATAATTACGCCCTTGATGTTTTATCTGCAATTTTGGGCGAATCTGCAAGTTCCAAGCTGAACCAGAGTTTGAAGGAACAAAAAGAAATGGTTTATTCAATTTCATCAAGCGCCGGAACACTTTTGCAGGACGGAATTTTTATAATACAGGCAAACTTTGACCCCAATAAATTAAATGCCGTTGAAAATGAAATATATAAAGAAATTGGCTTTGTCAAAAACGGCGAATTCACCGAGGCGGAAATTTTAAAAGCAAAAAATATGATTAAAACAGACACCTACTATTCGCGCGAATCCATATCAAATATTTCAAACGAATTGGGCTATCTTGTAACGTATTCGGGCTCAACGGCTTTTTACGATAACTATTTAAGCAACATAGATAAAGTTCAAAAAAGCGATGTTATAAGGGTTGCAAAAAAATATCTTTTAAACGATAAAAATGTGGTTTCTGTTGTTTTACCCAAAGATTTTAAAGATGAAGCAAGCACTGTAAAACCTGCTAAAAACCCTGCAACAGCTTCTGTTATTGAACAAAATAACGATACTGTGAAATATAAATTGGAATGCGGCCCCACCTTAATTATTAAAAAAAATAAGGTGAATTCCATTGTGGCAATTGATATTCAGGCTTTGGGCGGAAATTTTATCGAAAAAATTCCTTCAACTTCTTATTTGGCGGCGTCCGTTGCAATGGATGGCACAAAAAGCTATAATAACAAGGAATTAACACAAATACTCGATGAAAAAGGCATTAAATTGGGGCTTTCTTCCGGAAATGATACCTTTAAAATTTCAATGCAAACAACGGTGGATGAGCTTAAAAGCGCCTTTGAACTGTTGAATGAGGTTGTAAATTATCCCACATTTTCGCAAAATGATATACAAAAGGCTAAAAATCTTAAGTTGGCTTCCATAAAATCTTTGAAAGATAATTCCCTGTCTTTGGGCATGGACAGTTTCAGGGCGCAGGTTTTCCAAAATTCAATTTACGGGCAGAATTCAAAAACAGTTGAAAATAATATCGGCAAAGTAACGCGCGATGATATTTTAAGCTATTACAACACAATTCTTGAACCTCAAAACTTAACCGTGGCGGTTGCGGGAGACGTTAATGACAAAGAGATTATAGATTTAATAAACGATGTTTTCTGTACAAGGAAAATAGGCAAAAAGCTTGACATTAAACAGTTTGCGCATGAAACTTTTAGGCCGCAAAGTAATTTGGAACAAAGCGTAAGCAAGGAAGATGACCAAACAGCCTGGATTTTGCTTGGTTATAAAACAACTTCGATATTTGAAGAAAAAGATTTGGCAACGCTTAAAGTAATTAACGCAATTTTGGGCGAAGGGATGAGTTCAAGGCTGTTTACGCATTTAAGGGATAACCAGGGGCTTGCCTATATGGTGGGTTCGGTTAACCTGCAAAATGCGCTGGATGGTGTTTTTATGGCTTATATCGGGACAAATCCGACTAAAATTGATAAGGCAAAAAAAGGTATTTTAAATGAATTTGAAACCCTAAAAACTCAATACGTAACCCAAAAAGAACTTCAAGAGGCAAAAGATAAAATTTTAGGGAATCTTTTGATTTCGCTTGAAACAAATATGGACGATGCCTCTTTAATGAGCTGGTACGGGGCTATGGGGCGCGATATTAATTATCTTGAAAAATATAAAAACTTAATAAATAGCGTTACGGCATCAGACATTTTGAGTGTAGCAAATAAATATTTTGCAAAACCCTATATTTTAACAATAGTGAAGCATTAAAAGAAAGAAGGCATATGCTTAAAGATAATATAAATAAAAGAACAAAAATTGTGGTAACCCTTGGGCCTGCCACAAACACTTACGAACAAATAAAGGATCTCGTTTTGGCGGGTGCTAATATGTTCAGGGCAAATACATCCCATGGCACTTTGGAAAATCATTTAAAAGAAATTAAAACGGTTAGAGCCGTTGCCAAGGAATTAAACTTGTTTTTGCCCATTTTGGTTGATCTTCAAGGTCCAAAAATACGAATAGGCGAACTGGAACATCCAATAGAATTAACGCTCGGGCAACAACTTG
>CAZYYK010000085.1:2676-6983 GCA_964651135.1 uncultured Gammaproteobacteria bacterium
ATAAAAATATAGCGCAGGATGTTGATGAAAACAGCCGAATTTTAATTGATGACGGGAAAATTAGCTTGCGTGTTATTTCATGCCACGAAGACGAGGTTTTGGCTGAAGTTGTAAACCCCGGCATTTTAAAGTCACGCAAAGGGCTTAACATCCCCGGCGCCTGCACAAGCCTTGGGGCAGTTACTGAAAAGGATGTCGAATGTATAAAATTTGCGGTTAAAAATAAAGTTGATTATTTGGCACTTTCTTTTGTAAGGCAAAAAGAAGATATTTTGCTTGCAAAAAAATATGTTGAGCAATTCGGCGGGGAAATTCCCGTTATTGCTAAAATTGAAAAGCCGCAGGCAGTTGATAATTTGGTTGAAATTATCCATGAGGCAGACGGCGTTATGGTGGCGCGGGGTGATTTGGGCATAGAAATTTCGCCCGAAAGAGTGCCCATTGTGCAAAAAAATATCCTTAATGAGGCAAATAGTCAACGGAAAGTTGCAATTGTGGCAACACAAATGCTTGAAACAATGATAGAGCAGCCCATACCAACGCGTGCGGAAGCATCCGATGTTGCAAATGCCATTATAGACGGGGCGGACGCCGTTATGTTGTCGGGTGAAACTTCTGTCGGAAAATTTGCAAAAGAATCGGTGGCTATGATGACCTCAATCGCCAAAAATGTTGAAAAAAGCAAGTTTTGCGACTATGATATTGAACTTGGAATTAATATAAATTTCGAACTTACGGCTCAATCAATCATGGCTTCTGCCGTGAAACTGGCAAACGATGTGCATGCCAAAGCAATTTTAGTTTTCACGCACACGGGCTATTCAACGCGTTTTGTGTCAAAACTCCGCTCTGATGTTCCCGTTTTGGCAATTTCCGATATGGAAAAAACATGCCGCAAATTGAACTTGTATTGGAACATAACACCTTTTTTAAGAGACTGGGACACGGTTTTCGGGCGCAGTATTCTTATAAAGATAGATGAATTTTTATTTGAAAACACAACGCTTCAAAAAGACGACAGAATTATTATAACGGGCTCAATCCCAAAACTTATAACAGGGCGCACAAATTTCTTGCGCGTACACAGACTTGGGGCGACATCCAGCAAGGATGTTTAAAAAAATAATTTTGGTGTATAATACTATGTACAAAAGGAGATTTAATGACTTTAAAAGACTGGATTAGCGACAGGCGCGTACAGCAGCAGATTGCGGCAAAAGACAATGAAGTTAAAATAGATGATTATATAGGCAAATTATGGGTGCTTTGTTACAACTGTAATTCCCAATTGCCGAAAAAAGACCTTGAAAATAATAAAATGGTTTGCCCCAACTGCGATTACCATTTCAGAATAAGCGCAAGGGAAAGAATCGGCTTAATTGCAGACGAAGACACTTTTGAAGAACATTTTTCAAATATAACATGCCAGGACCCTTTAGAATTTGTGGATACCCAGCCTTATTCCGAAAGGCAGCAGAGCGCTAAAGAAAAATCCCAAATGGATGAAGCGGTAATTACGGGCACATGCAAGATAGATTCCCAAGAGGTGGCAATTGCCGTTATGGATTTTGATTATATGGGCGGTTCAATGGGTTCTGTTGTGGGCGAGCGCGTTACAAGGATTATGGAGCTTGCAATTGAGAAGAAAATTCCCGTTATTGCGTTCACATCCTCGGGCGGCGCAAGAATGCAGGAAAGCTCTCTCAGCCTTATGCAAATGGCGAAAACAAGCTGTGCTGTTGCAAAACTGAATGAGGCAAAAATTTTATATATAACAGTTTTGTGCGAACCCACTTTTGGCGGCGTTACGGCAAGTTTTGGAACTCTGGGCGATATTATGATAGCCGAAAAGGGCGCAAGAATTGGTTTTGCAGGCAGGCGTGTTATTGAACAAACAATAAGGGAAAAACTGCCTCCGGATTTCCAAACGGCTGAATACCTTTTAAAATACGGCCAGTTGGATATGGTTATAAAACGCAGTGAAATGAAGGATAAATTATCAAAAATAATACAGATGCACACAATGAAAAAAGGGTGAGGAAAATGCTAATATTGGATTTTGAAAAGCCAATGTATAAAATGGAAGAAAAAATAGAAGAGTTAAAACAGTTAAGCGAAGACACAAAAATAGATTATAAAAAGGAAATAGAAATTTTGGAAAATCAAACTAAGGAATATAAAAAAGGGCTTTACGCCAACCTTGAACCTTTTCAAAAGTTGCAGATAGCAAGGCACCCCCAGCGCCCCAATTTCCTTGACTATATCAATTTAATGACAGAAGATTTTATTGAAATGCACGGCGACAGGTCTGGTTCTGACGACAGGGCTGTTATCGGCGGTATTGCTAAAATTGACGGCACTCCTGTTATGATTATAGGCACGCAAAAAGGCAAAAGCACAAAAGAAAACCTTGAGTATAATTTCGGCATGCCCCAGCCGCAAGGTTACAGAAAGGCTTTAAGGCTTTTTGAACATGCTTCAAGGTTTAATCTTCCTATTATAACTCTTGTGGATACCCCGGGGGCGTATCCGGGCGTTAAGGCCGAAGAAACAGGGCAGGGCATTGCAATTGCAACCAATTTAAGGGAAATGGCAAAACTGGATGTTCCGATTATAACCGTTATAACGGGCGAAGGCTGCTCCGGCGGCGCTTTGGGACTTGCAGTTGCCAATAAAATTATAATTTTAGAACATGCCTACTATTCCGTTATTTCGCCCGAAGGCTGTGCTTCAATTCTTTGGCGCGATGCGGCAGAAGCAAAACGCGCGGCTAAGGTTCTTAAAATTACCGGTGAAGATTTGATTAAATTTAATATAGTGGATGAAATTTTAAAAGAGCCCACGGGCGGGGCACATTACAACCCTGAAAAAATGGCAAAAGACCTTAAAAAGGCGCTTTTGAAATCTGTTAAAGAATTTGAAAAAATGACATCCGACGAACTTAAGCAAGCGCGCTACAAAAAATTCCGCGCCCTTGGCGCATTTGGCGAATAAAAAAAATCCCCCAAAGGGGATAAAGCAATCAGAAGAGTTGAGGATTTACCTCAACAATATAGCTTTGTTCCTCAAACATTAAATTGGCTTTTATGCCGATTTTTCAAAGAATTAATAATCCTTTTTGCATACGAATTATTGCCCGATATGGCAATAATTCCGCATAAAAACTATCCTATTTAAGTACCGTAAAAGTCTATTATTTTTAAAATTGATTTTTGAGCGAGGCTGTAAATTTCATCCAGGCGGGGTTTATGGAAAGTTCCGTTTTCTGCCGTTGCCTGAAATTCAACTATTTTACCGCTTTTGGTTAACACTATGTTGCTATCCGCCTGTGCGCGGCAATCTTCTTCATAGTTTAAATCAACCATAACTTCACCCCCCACAATGCCCGCAGAAATTGCAGCCACAGGCTCAATAATAGGGTTTGAAGGCAATTCGCCGCTTGCGACTAATTTTCCAATTAAATCCGACATGGCAATAAAACCGCCGCAAATTGAAGCCGCCCTTGTGCCGCCGTCTGCCTGAATAACGTCTGCATCAATTGTTATTGTGCGCTCGCCCAGCTTTTCCAAATCCAAACATGCCCTTAAACTTCTGCCTATTAAGCGTTGAATTTCCTGCGTTCTGCCCGAAAGCTTGGTGCGCTCCCTCTGGCAGCGGACATTTGTGGACGCGGGCAAAAGCGAATATTCCGCGCTAACCCAGCCCATAGCATCGTCTTTTGCCATCCATTTAGGCTTTGTGTTATCACATGTGGCGCAAACCAAAACCTTTGTATCCCCAAATTCTGCCAAAACAGAGCCCGGAGCGTACTTTGTATAATTTCTTGTAAATTTTACCGCCCTTATTTCATTATTCAATCTGCCGTCTAATCTTGCCATTTTAAATCTCCTATTTATGCAGAATAAGCCCGTAAATAATACTGTCAACAATTGCGCCGTAAGATGCCTCAATAATATTTTCGCTTACCCCGACAGTATCCCACTTGTTGATACCGTCCGTACTTTCAATAGAAACGCGCACCTGGGCTGCCGTTCCTTCTTTTGAATCCAAAATCCTTACTTTAAAATCGTTTAATTTAAAGTTCGATATTTGAGGATACACTTCAATTAAAGCTTTTTTAAGGGCTATATCCAGCGCGTTAACGGGCCCGTCGCCCTCTGATACCGTGTGTATTATATTATCGCCTATTTTTATTTTTACGCTTGCCTCTGTTGTGGTATTTAAAGTAGTGGTGTCCCCTATAACCCTAAACCCAAGCACATCAAAGAATTTCGGCTTTAGCCCCAGGGTGTCCATTGTTAAAATTT
>CAZYYK010000086.1:0-6890 GCA_964651135.1 uncultured Gammaproteobacteria bacterium
CCCTGCGGCGATTTTTGCGCCACTTTTTCTAAAAAAGTGGCAAAAGGTCTACCACGGATAACTATCTTTAATCTCCCACCCGTCGCGCATTATTTTTGCAGCGCAGCATATTCCCTTACCGGGCCCTTTTGAACAATTTGTGTCAATTGTGGCTTGTGTGCTTGAATAATAAGAAGGCAAAATTCCTTTTGCAGTACGCTCAAAAAAGAAGATATCTTTACCCAGCATATTGGGCCCTTTTGAATTATTTAAATCCACCAGAATATTGGAAGCTTCTTCAGCGCCGCTGCTGGTTGTAACCCTTATACGGTACAAAATACCGTCTGTTGTTATAAAGGATTTGCCGATAACGGATGTATGCACGCTATAACTGGTTTCAGCACCGCTCAAATCCACAATGGGGTAATTGCTTTTATATCCGCACACAGCACCCGTGGAGCATATTTTTTCAATTTTAAAATACGGCGCCCAATATCTGTCAAAATATTCCTCTGTTCCAATATCAAACCCCTTGTCCCAGGTGTCATAAGAGCCGTTTTGCGCTTGAGAATTGTTATATGCTTGGCTTATTACAGAATAAGCCTTTTTCAATTTTGTCACAGTTTGAGTTTTTTGATAATTTTTCACAACAGAAGGAATTGTGAGCGCTGCCACAACACCAATAATAGCTAACGTTATAAGCACTTCCGCTAAAGTGAAGCCTTTAGCCGTCATACGACTCTCCTCCGATAAATTTAAAATCTTTCTTTATGAAAATTTTAACATATTGGGTTCAATGTGTCAATCGTATAATATAGCAATCGGCGCAATTGAACGAGGCGAAACTTCGCCCACTTTGGACACAATAAATTTACTTGCAAAAGCATTTAAAATAAAATTGCATGATATCTTAAAGTTTCATTTTTAATTGCTTTTAGTTGATGTTTGCGTAAATTCCGAACAACGGCATATATAGCGCAAGTGCCAGGAACATTACAATACCGCCGATGAACACCAGCATTATAGGTTCTGTTAATTTTGTGAATGTGTCAATAATTGAGTCAAGTTTTCTGTCTATATAATCCGCACAGTGGAACAGCAATTCGCCCAAACGACCTGATTGTTCACCCGTTGCTATCATAAACAGCACCATTTGGGGAATTTTGCCTGTTGAGCGCAAGGCAACCGAAAGGTGAGTACCCTGCTGCACCTTTGTGGATGCTTTCATAATTGCATCTTTTAAAACCCAGTTGTCCATTGTTATATTTGCCAGATACAAGCAGTCAACAATCGGAATACCGGCGTCATACGCCACCTGCATAACCGCAATAAAGTTTGAAAAGTTTGAAAATTCCATCAATTTGTTAAGCAAAGGAATTTTTAACATAAGTATGTCGAACTGTTTTTTGATAGCGGGCACTACAAAAATCTGTCTTATCGCAAACCCTAGTGCAATAAAGAAGATTGGCAAAACATACCAGAATTTTTGAATTGCCTTACCCATATCTATACAAAGTTTTGTTACTGCGGGCAATTCCGCGCCCATTGAAGCAAACATACCTTCAAACGCGGGGAATACAAAGGTTAACATTACAAGTACAACCAGTATGGCAACGCATACAACAAAACACGGATAAACCAAAGCGCCTATAACCTTGCTTTTAATTGAATCTTGCTTCTTCAACAAATCCAACATACGGTCAAGCGTTTTGTCCAATTCACCTGAATCTTCACCGGCTCTAACCAGACCCACAAAAACCCTGCCAAAAACATTTCTGAATTTATCGACTGTTTCGGCTAAAGTTGAACCTGAGATGATATTGCGCCTTAATTCACGTGCAATTTCGCGAATTTTTTTTGATTCCGCGTTATTTTCCAAGAACACTAAGGTTTCAATAATAGGCGTACCTGTTGCCATTAGTGTTCTTAGGGTTGATGTGAAATCAATTTTATCTTTTAGGGACATTACTGCAAGCCCCCTGCTGCGTTTTCTGGCAGCGTCCGGCTTGGTTGATGCTGTTGATTCGTCTATAACTTTGGTAGGCAAAAGCCCAAGCTGCCTTATGGCGTCTCTTGCTTCGCGGATGTTTTCCGCTTCAACACGTCCCTTAACAACATTATTATTATCTTTTAAAGCTACATAAGTAAAAAACGGCATTTTTTATTTCCTAATCTGATACCATACCAAGGGTTCTTATAAATTCTTCAACGGCGGTAACCCCGTTTTTGATGTGGTCTAAACATGCCATTCTGAGTGTTCTCATTCCATTTTCAACGGCATATTCTTCAATTACAACGTCATGAGCCCTTTGGGCTATGAGTTTTCTAATTTCTTTATTAATAACCAGTATTTCATAAATACCGGTACGGCCTGCATAGCCCGTATCGTTACACAAAGAGCATCCGCCGGGCTTATAAATTGTGGATTTTGTAAAGTTTGCAATTTCAATAGGGTCTGTTAAAATTTTCTTTGCTTCTTCAACTGTGGGTTGATACGGCACACGGCAGCTGGGGCAGAGTTTTCTTACAAGCCTTTGCGCCAGAACCCCTGATACTGTTGATGAAATCAGATAATCTTTAGCGCCCATTTCAATAAGCCTTGTAATTGTGGCAGCTGCAGAATTTGTGTGGATTGTGCTTAGAACCAAGTGACCCGTTAAGGAAGCGGAAATTGCAACTTCCAAAGTTTCAAAGTCACGGATTTCGCCCACAAGTATAATGTCAGGGTCTTGTCTTAAAATTGCGCGCATACAAGAGGCAAATGTGATGCCTGCTTTCGGGTTAACCGCAGACTGGTTAACGCCGTCCAGCTTAATTTCCACAGGGTCTTCAATTGTTGTTATGTTCACTTTTTCATTGTTCAGGTAAGAAATCAAAGAATACAAAGTTGTTGTTTTACCTGAACCCGTAGGACCTGAGGTTAGGATAATTCCGTTTGGCGAAGAAATCAGGTATTTAATTTTTTCAACATCATCATTTGAAGCGCCTTCAATTGTAATTTTGGTTTTTCTTTCGCTAACCGTTACGGCAGGTGCTAAAACCCTTATTACCATTTTCTCTTTGCCTGCCACGGGCAGTGTGTTTATACGAAAGTCGTAGTGCTGATTTTTATATGCAATCGTGAAGTTGCCGTCTTGTGTACGTCTGTGTTCGGCAATGTTCATTCTTGACAATACTTTAAAACGCGTAATAAGCTGTGTATCAACTTTAGTAGGTATTTTAAACACTTCTTTTAAAATGCCGTCAGTTCTATATCTTACAACATACCCGTCAAAGCGCGGTTCAATGTGGATGTCGCTTGCACCTTGTTCAATAGCAAATATTATAATGTTGTAAGCAAATTTTGAAACAGAGCCTTTGGATGTCTGGATTTCTTTTTCAACCTGTTCCCAAAGGCTTTCTTGTTCTTCATCCTGAACATCTTCCGATTTAATTTGTTCTATGATTCTGTCGGCTTCCATGTTGCTGCTTTGTTTATAATATGTTTTTAGGAAGTTTTCGTACTCAAAGTGGGTAATCATCATAACGGTGGGCTTTAAGCCTGTTTGATAAACAATTTCGTTGATGATTTTTGTATCTCCGGGGTTTACCATACCCACAACCAGAGATTTTTTTGTCATGCTCAACGGTATAACTTTGTTGATACGCACAAAGTCTTCTGACAAGACATTAATAACGCTTGGAATTGCTTTTAACTGTTCGGTTGTTGCAAGTTCCAAACCTTGTTGGGCGCCCAGTGCATCTTTTAAGTCTTGAATTGTAACGTAGCCCAACTTTACCAAAACAGAACCTAAAGGAATATCCAAAGCCTTTGATTCAGCTAAAGCAATTGTCAATTGCTTTTCTGTTATCATGTTTTCTTCAATTAAAATTTCACCCAGTTTTTTGGTTTGCGGCGCTTTAACTTTTTTAATTCTTTCGTGATGTTCTTTTACGGCTCCATCTTCAATTTCGCCTTCTTCGTAAACTTCATCCTGGTCTTCAGCTTCTTTGGAATCCGCTTTTTCTTTTTTAACTTCTTTTTTTACAACTTCTCCGGAACTGTGATAAACCGTTGTGTTTTCTTCAATAACAACAGGCCCGTAAGTTCCGCCTTCTTGTATGGTTTCATCAATTTGAATATCATCGGTATCTTCCAATATTATTTCAACAGGTTCTTCGCCCAACAAATCTTCTTCTTCAAGAATTTGTGTACTTGTTTCCGAATTTTCTTCATCCTCATCGTCCAGGGTAAAAATATCAAGGGCATTATTCTGCATTTCCAATATATCGGGCATATTTACGAAATCATCAGCATCAACAACGCCTTCTTCATAATGTTTACTGTATTGAGAGGCTGTTTGTTCATAATCCATTGTGGCGAGCTTGGATTTAAAAAGTTTCGTTAAAATAACGTAGCGCTCTTCACTTAAGTGGATAAAATTTATTTTATTATCCACAACCTTTTTAACATAATTTGTGATAGCAGAAGTATCCGCAGTGGTAGGTATTGCAACATAAAGTGCTTCACCCTGTATATTGACAGAGATGAAAGATAATTCTTCCATCCTCTGTTTGTCAAACTTATCAACCAGGTCAAAGTTTACATTATTTAATAGTTTTGTTAAAAGTGGATTTTCCATATTTATTATAATTTAGTTTTGCCTAAAGCGGCAGCTTCTTCCTCCGAATATACAATATGCGGTGTTATTGTTATAACTAATTCCGACCTTGCTTTAGCATTGCTTGTTCTTCTGAAAAGCACGCCTAACAGGGGCAAATCACCCAAGAAAGGCATCTTTGAAATTGCCTGGGTTTCTTCTTCTTGAACATATCCCGCCAAGATTAGTGTTTCACCGTCTTTTATTCTGATATTCTTAAGTTCCAAATTACGTCTTTGAAGCAATGTTACAGCCAAATCATCGTATGTTTTACCGCTTGTTTCGTCCACGGCTTTTGTATAAACTTTTTCCTTAATGGTTGCAAAGTCAGGCATTAAGTTAAGTGTTACATATCCTTCAGGGCTTATGAAAGGTGTAAGTTCGATTTTGAAACCGTTATCATCGCCCACTTCATAAGTTCTTGTGGTAATAGGAGTGGTGCTTAAGGTTGATTGAGTAAATTCCGTTGTAACGGTTTTAACGTAATCTGATGTCATATCAATTGTTGAAGTTTGTCCGTTTGTAACCATGATTTTCGGATTAGATAAAACACGCCCTTTGCCGTCTTTTAGCAGCCATTTAAGAGTTGTAACAGCCTTGCTTGTTTGATCACCCACAAACCATTTCCAACCGTCTCCGTCGAAAACGGTAACATCATTAATTTCAACACCTGTATCCGGGTCAAATTTGAATTGTCCGAAAGGTACATCGATTGTCCAGCTTGAGCTGAATTCGTTTGAACCGGATTCGTTTAATTCTATAACGTTCATTTCAATATAAGCCATAGGCTGTCTTATATCATGTTGAACAATAAAATCTTTTACCATTCTTGCTTGTTCGTAAGAGCCGCCATACAGGCTTATTTCACCTTGTTGGTCAAGATAAACCAGCGTTGCAACTTGCCCCTTGAAGGCTACCGCGGTACCATTTGTTTCAGCACCCCCAACTTTACAGGCAACTGTGCCGCCGCCTATTGAAAGAGCACCTCCGGCGCCACCGCCGCCGCCACCACCACCGCCACCGCCGCTTTCTGAAGCGAATAATGTTGAACAAAGCAAATCAGCCATTTCTTTTGGCGTTACATGTGAAACTCTGAATGTATTAATCATTGGTTTTGTATCTAATTTGGCAATTACTTTTTGTGCCACTTCAGCATCGCTTTTTGTGCCGAATATCATTATTTCATTTGTTCTGGGGTTGCTTGTAACAACCTTATCACCCGTTAGACCGGTTAGGTTGGCAGAGAATATGTTATCGTTTAGAAAGTCTGCAACGTTATCTGCATTTACATATTTAATGGGAACTGTTGTTAAAACTTGTTTTGCAAAACTTGAGGTTTTTGTGGCATCTGAAGACAGAACTATAAGAGTGCTTCCGTTTAAAATGTAAGAAAGTTCACAAGATTGAAAAACATACATAAAAGCATCGTTCAAAGGAGTATCAACAAGGTCGAGAGTTACTTTCTTGTCATCCTCGGCTGAATCATGGAATATAATATTTAATTTTGCCTTGTCAGCCAGCATTCTTAAAACTTGACGCGCATTAGAATCTCTTAAAGAGATATTAATTTTTGCGTTAGAATTTGTAACCTTCACAACATTGTTCAGATTAATCTGCTCTTCAGTTTTTTTGAGCTCTGTTGTATTCATATTGGTTATGGTTGAAGAAGAAATGCCGCTCTTCAAAGTTGTTGCATTATTTGTAAACGACATGACTGCCCAACAATTCTGCGTTAGAGCAAAAATCATAGCGAAAATTAACGCTGCTGGGGCAAATACTTTTTTTCTCTTCTCTTTAAACATTTTTATTAACTCCTCAATTTTGTTTGCTTTGGTTATCATCTTTCACGTTTACTGTTACGTCTGTAGGTGAAAAATATTGTCTAGAAACCGTTTTGGTATTTTTATTGTAAACATAATCTATTTGGCCATCAACACGTTTCGGTTTTGTGTTAAATTCCTGGCCTATTGCTGCCCTATAAACGTTTTTGCCGTTTCTTATAACAACATCGGTTCTTGTTATATCGGCAACAACATAATCATCAACAGTATCGCCTTTTTGCACAAAGTGGTCAATTTCCCCTATATTAATTATTGCAGAAGGTTTGACACTGTCAAATAGTATTCCTGAAACTTTTATAGTTACAATTTTGTTTTCTTCACTCAAAACTTCGGGCGGTGCAAGCACATCAACAGGGGCAGGAACCGTGTAACCCGCAGGAGTGAAGTGGCTTGACGGAATAAACGGATTTGCGCGGCCGGTGTTTATAAC
>CAZYYK010000087.1:0-6879 GCA_964651135.1 uncultured Gammaproteobacteria bacterium
ATTTTAGGCGCTTTTGTTTTTCAAATGCCTGCGGTTTTATTGTCGGGCTTTACATCTCCTGTTGAAGATATGCCCATAATTCTTCAATATATTGATTTTTTAAACCCCGTAAGGTTTTTTATGGTGATTTCAAAAGGCATATTTTTAAAGGGCATGGGGGCTTATGATGTGTTTTTAAACATTATTCCCCTTTGTATAATAGCTTTTATAACCCTTAGCGTTGCAACCCGTACCTTTAAAAGCAAGCTTGATTAAAATGCGGCAACAAAGCACAACTATAACTTTACCAGGGATACCCTTCAGGTATCTTCCACCCGTTTTTCATAATTGCAGCGGTGCAATACTCTGTTTTATTTGAACTTGTTTTATTGCAGCCCCAGGTTGAATCATTGATAAGGCTTTGCACAGAATTCCCGCTTCCCCAGGGCAAAAATTTACCAAACGGAACGTCGCCTTGTAATACGTAATATAAAAACTCGTGGATATCCTTACCCACAGTATTTGGCTTTTTAGAGCCATTCAGGTCTATAAAAATTTCTGCTCTCATATATTTTGTATTGTTGGTGTATATAAAATTATAAGCTATTAGGGCAATATTGGTGCCGTCATTGAGGATAAATTTATAATAAGAAGCGCCTCCAAAGACATCCAGGTTAATCCCGTTCATCCATTTTGCACTGTAGGTGCAAACATCTGATGTGGATAATCCGCAAACTTTCGAAACCTTTAAATAAGGCATTAAATAAGTTTTTGCAAAATGCTCCGAACCTTTCATAGAAGTTCCTGGAACTGTTGCGGTATAATCGTACACGTCCCAGCCCGTAAGCGGCCCTTCCTCTGCAATTGCCGCATTTGTTGTGTTGGATAAAACGGAATAAATTTTTTTAAGCTGGGTTTCAACCTGCGTTTTTTGATAGTTCACAACAACGGAAGGGATTGTGAGTGCTGCAACAACGCCAATTATAGCAAGAGTAATCAAAACTTCCGCAAGCGTAAATCCTTTTTTATGCATACTCATCCTTTTTTGTCATTATAATGACAATATTTATTATTATAATAATGCCAAGAATTAAGAAAGTCAATTGGGTAAACTTGAAGAATGAAATACGAAAAATTGGTTGAATTTGGGCGAAATGTAAGAATAGAAAGAGCTAAAAAAGCGTATTCTCTTGAAAAATTGGGTTTATTGGCACATTTAAACCCTTCCCATATCGCAAAAATAGAAAGAGGGGAAATGAGCCCCACTTTGCCTACCATTTTAAGCCTTATGGAAGCTTTGGATGTAAAATTTGAAAATTTGGTAAGCCCGCAGTAATCTTTTAAGGCTTGCCAAAAATAATTTTTAAGTTATAAATGTGATATGAAAATAGTTTTTTATGATACGCAGGAATATGAAACTGAATATTTAAAAAAGCATTTGCCTGAATCTTTACAACAGGTTTATATTGGAAAAGCCTTACGTTCCGCACGGAATATAACAAAAGAAGCGCAAGATGCGGATATTGTGTCTGTTTTTGTAACTTCGAATTTAGATAAAGAAACGCTTTCGAAATTTAAAAATCTTAAATTTATTTTGGCACGCTCTGTGGGCTTCAGCCACATAGACCTTGAATATTGCAAACAAAAAGGAATAGAAATTTATAACACACCGCACTATGGCGATAGCACCATTGCGGAATTTACCTTCGGGCTTTTATTGGGTGTTGTGCGAAAAATATCCCAGGGCGCTAAAGCAATAAAAGCGGGCAATGTTGACCTTAGGGATTTTACGGGGCTTGAGCTTGAAGGTAAAACATTCGGGATAATAGGGCTTGGGGCGATAGGGAAAAAAGTTGCAAAAATTGCGGAAGGCTTCGGAATGAATGTTATGGTTTTTGACAAATACAAAGATAAAAACTATAATTGTGTCTCCCTTGACAATTTATTCAAAAATGCCGATATAATTTCAATCCACTGCCCTCTTACAGAAGATACCAGACATCTTTTGAATAAAACAAGTTTTGAAAAAATGAAAAACGGTGTTGTTATTTTGAACACTGCACGCGGCGAAATTATTGATACAAAAGCTTTAGTAAATGCAATTAACAGCGGCAAGGTTGCTTATGCGGGTTTAGATGTTGTTGAATGTGAAGATATTACCTGTAATATTAACACTAAAGGCTTTTGCACGGATTGCATAAAAGAAAACTGCTTAAGAAAATATATCTTAAACCAAAAACTTTTGTCTTACCCCAATGTTTTGGTAACGCCCCACATTGCTTATTGCACAAAAGAGGCAACAGAGCGTATTTTAAAAATTACCGCTGAAAATCTTGCTTGCTGCCTGGGCAAATGCGATTGCAAGAAAAATTTAATTTTGGTATAATATTTGTTATGAATTTAGAAAATTATATTGAACATACCCTCTTAAAGCCTGACGCCACGCGGCAAGAAATTGAAAACCTTATCAGAGAAGCAAAAGAATACCATTTCCACGGTGTTTGTATTAATCCTTGCTGGGTTGAATTTGCAAAAGAAAGGCTTGAGGGTTCTGACGTCAAGCTTGTAACGGTTGTAAATTTTCCGCTGGGCTCAAACCACATTAAAACAACCGTAATTCAAGTGCTTCAAGCTTTGTCGGACGGGGCTGATGAAATTGATACGGTTATCAACATCTCAAGGGTTAAAGAAGGCAGATGGGAAAGAGTTAAAGAAGAATTGTGCGAAATAAAAAATGTTTGCGCGGAGCATACTTTAAAAGTTATTTTGGAAACAGATTTATTAACAAAAGATGAAATCAAACAGGCATGCGAAGTTTGCGCTGCTGCAGGCGCTAATTTTGTTAAAACCTCAACGGGGTTTGTTAAAAACGGTTTTGGCGCAACCGTTGAAAATGTAAGAATTATGGCAAATGCCGTGCTTCCTTACGGAATCGGCGTGAAGGCTTCGGGCGGAATCAAAACAACAAGCCAGGCTCAAAACCTTATAGATGCAGGTGCAACAAGAATCGGCACATCGGCGGGCGTAGAAATAATTAAAGGAAATAAAAATGGATAAAATTACAATTCGATCAGACAGGGCATCAGATTACACCTTTATTTACAAAGGCGAAGAAACAATTTTGAAGGCAGGAAAGGTTATAAGCATTGCAAACGGTTTGAATGACCTTGTTTTGCCCACTTGTGCTATGAAAATTATGAACAATTTAATTGTTATAAAGGATGATGTTAAATGAACGAACAAAGAATCATTATAACCATATCCGGCAAAGACAAAATAGGCATTGTTGCGGCAGTTACGGCAACTTTGGCGCGCTTGAGCGTTAACATTGAAGATATAAAACAAACAATTATGCAGGATCATTTCGTAATGGTTATGCTGTGCGATATTTCCGCGTCGTCCAAGGCTTTTAAGGAAATTAAGGATGAAATAAACAAAACCGCCCAAGGTCTTGAAATGGAAGCGTGGATTCAGCGCAAAGAAATTTTTGATAAAATGCACACTATTTAAAGGAAAATAATGTCTGATTTTAATATAGGAAATATTATGGAAACAATCCAAATGATAAAAGTGCATCATTTGGATATAAGAACAGTCACGCTGGCGCTTAGTTTGCGCGATTGCATGAGCGAAGATATAAACGTGTGCGCGGATAAAATCCACAGTAAAATTTTAAAATACGCAAAAAACCTTGCAAAATACGCCCAGGATATTGAAAATGAGTTTTCAATTCCCATAATCAATAAAAGAATTGCGGTAACGCCCATTTCCCTTATAGGCGAAAGTGCAAGAGACATGGATTTTGTGCGGCTTGCAAAAACTTTGGATGACGCGGCACATGATGTGGGCGTGGATTTTATAGGCGGCTTTTCGGCGTTAGTTGAAAAAGGCTGCACCAAGGGTGATATAGCCTTAATTTCAAGCATACCGGAGGCGCTTAAAAATACCGAACGTGTTTGTTCTTCAATTAATTTGGCAACCTCAAAAGCGGGAATTAACATGAACACCGTACTTAGAATGGGCGAAATTATTAAAGAAACCGCCAATCTTACGGCGGATAAGGACGGTATAGGCGCTGCAAAACTTGTGTGCTTCTGTAATTCCGTGTCCGACAACCCCTTTATGGCGGGCGCTTACTGCGGAATTAACGAACCTGAATGCGCGCTAAACATTGGTGTTTCAGGCCCTGGCGTTGTGCGCTGGGCAATTAAAAACTTGCCAAAAGAAGCGGATTTAGGCGAAGTTGCAAATGTAATCAAAAAAACAGCCTTTAAAATTACAACAACGGGCGAACTTATAGGCCGCGAATTGGCAAACCGCCTGGCTATCCCTTTTGGGGTTATAGATTTATCGCTTGCTCCCACCCCTGCTGAAAACGACAGTGTTGCAGGCATTTTTAAAGCAATGGGGCTTGAACAGGCAGGCGCTTGCGGCACAACAGCGGCTTTGGCTATGCTTAACGATGCAGTTAAAAAAGGCGGCACTATGGCTTCAAGCTATGTGGGCGGCCTGTCGGGCGCGTTTATTCCTGTCAGTGAAGATGCTCAAATGGTTGAGGCAGTAAATGCAGGCGCTCTTACAATTGATAAACTGGAAGCTATGACAAGCGTTTGCTCCGTGGGACTTGATATGATTGCAATTCCCGGTGATACGCCAACTTCAACCATAGCGGGCATTATAGCCGATGAGATGGCAATAGGTATGATTAATAAAAAAACAACGGCAGTGCGGATTATCCCCGTTCCGGGTAAAACTGTCGGGCAAAAGGCGGTTTACGGCGGGCTTTTAGGTGAAGCGCCCGTTATGGCAGTAAATAAATTTTCCTGTGCCGATTTTGTCAACCGTGCAGGGCGCATTCCCGCACCAATCCACAGCTTGAACAATTAATTTTTTGCAGTATAATTTTCGTATGTTAAAAAATTATTTTGTGGAAGTTGTAAGAAATGCAATATTTCAGGCGCTTAAAGATAACAAACTGGGTGCTATGGCTGAATTTGACGGTATTTTGGTTGGCGAAAAGCCCAAAAACCCCGAATTTGGCGATTTCGCGGTTAATGTTTCATCCTTAGCGCGGGATGCCAAAATGCCGCCGCCTCAAATTGCGCAAAATATAGCGCAATTCATTAAACCCGAAGGCTTTAGCGTTAATTGTGTAAGCGGGTTTATTAATTTTTGTGCGAATGATATTTTTATAAAAGATATTTTAAAAGAAATTTTAATCAAGGGAGCCGATTTTGCAAAACCGACCCAAAAAAGTGGCAGTAAAATTAACCTTGAATACGTAAGCGCCAACCCCACAGGTCCTTTTCATATAGGGCACGGGCGCTGGGCCGCGGTGGGCTCGGCTTTGGCCAACATCTTGAATTATATGGGCGATGAGGTTTTTCAGGAATTTTACATAAATGACGCCGGAAACCAGATTGATAAACTGGGCAAATCTCTTGAGGTGCGTGTGCGCCAGTTAAAAGGCGAAAAAATTGAAATGAGCGAAGATTCTTACGCGGGTGAATATTTAATTGAATGTGCCAAAAAATATATTAAAGAAAACAGCAAAGAAGATTACGCAAAATATGCCAAAGAAGATATGCTGGCGCAGCAAAAAGCGCTTTTGGAAAAGTTTGGCGTGCATTTTGACCTGTTTTTTCCCGAAAGCGACCTTTATAGGAACGATGAAGTGCAAAAGTGCATTGAAAAGCTTGATAAAATGGGCAAATTGTATTCTAAAGACGGCGCTTTGTGGTTCAAAACAACGGATTACGGCGACGAGCAAGACAGGGTAATTAAAAAAGCGGATGGCGCAAATACATATTTAACAGCGGATATTGCCTATCATTATAACAAGCTTAAGCGCGGCTTTGACACCTTAATAAATATTTGGGGTGCGGACCACCACGGGTATGTTAAGCGCATAGAAGCGTCAATTGAGGCTTTAGGGTTTGACCCGAAGTGTTTGGAAGTTCTTTTGGGGCAGCTTGTAAATATTATTCAAAACGGCGAGGCTGTTCGCATGGGTAAGCGCAAAACAATGGTAACACTTGATGAATTGGTTGCTGAAGTTGGAATTGACGCCACACGTTTTTGGATGTTGATGCGCTCCATTGATACAACGCTTGATTTTGACATTGATTTGGCAAAATCTAAAACCGAACAAAACCCTGTGTTTTATGTGCAATACGCCCATGCGCGCTCTTGTTCCATTTTAAGAAAAGCCACAGAACAAACGCAAGACACTTTTGATGAGGGTAAAATTCTGCCGCCTCGCGTAGAAGAAGAATTGTTGCAAAAAGCTTTTGCAGCGCCCGATTTTACCTGTCTTTTGGATGAGGATGAAAAATCAAGGGAAAGCATTAAAAAACTTGTTTTGAAGCTTGAAGAATTTAAATCTGTTATGGAAAATGCCAGAAAGCTGCGTGCGCCTTACCTTTTGTGTAAATATGCACAAGAACTCGGGGCTGATTTTCATCATTTTTATAATTACACACGCGTTATCGTTGAAGATAAAAATGTAACTCTGGCAAGGCTTTGCGTTGTAAATTGCGTAAAAACTGTTATGGGCACGGTTCTGGGGCTAATTGGCGTGAGCGCGCCCGAAAAAATGTAGTTGATTTTTTGATCTGTTTATAAGAAAATGGAAATACTGAAATTCGTTGTTTGGTATGGCAAAACAATCGGAGCAAGACAATTAAATATTTGCGGGCTATTAGCTCAGGTGGCCTGGGTGGGGAACTCAGAATAGTGTGAGGTCAACCGCCAAAAACAATCGGAGCAAGACAATTAAATATTTGCGGGCTATTAGCTCAGGTGGCCTGGGTGGGGAACTCAGAATAGTGTGAGGTCAACCGCCAAAAACAATCGGAGCAAGACAATTAAATATTTGCGGGCTATTAGCTCAGGTGGCCT
>CAZYYK010000088.1:0-6872 GCA_964651135.1 uncultured Gammaproteobacteria bacterium
AGCCCAATATTAAACAAGTATCTGAATTGTATAAAATTATGTTAGAATGTTTTCCCATTAATTCACACGCAAGGCATAAATTTTTATCTTCGCCCAATTCATCTTTTGCTAAAAAATGCAGCTCCAGAACTCTTTCATAGGGCATGCAGGCGGCTTTTTTAAGCTTTGCGCCGGTTAAATATTTTCTTAACAGCATGCAAAACGCGGGTGCCTGTTTTGGGAATTTTTTGCGGTCTTGTTCATCAATAAAGCAAACATGCACAAATTCGGGCTTAATGTTAAAATAAAGCTTTTTTGTTTCGTTTTTCCCCCTGAGCGTTAAAATAATTTCATAAAAAGATGACTGCTGCACCTTTTGCACGCGCGAATTTTCCAAAAACTCAGCGTTTTCATCCGTAAAAAATTTTAAAGTCAGAGCGTCAAAATTGTAATACATATTATTATTGTAATATAATAATTTTATTATGGTATGCTATTTTTTTGGAACATTTAACCCGCCGCACAAGGGGCATATTGCCGCAGCACAAAGTGTTAAGGAACAATTCGGCTTTAAAAATGTTGTCTTTGTGCCATCGCCCAACCCGCCGCACAAAGAAGCAACAAGCCCGCACCACAAACTTGAAATGGCAAAATTGGCATTTGGCAAAGAAAATGTATGCGATATTGAATATAACATGCCGGAAACTTCATACACATATAAAACCGTTCAAAGGCTTGGAAAGTGCAGTTTTATTATAGGTTATGACGCTTTTTTAGAAATTGAAACCTGGAAACACCCTGAAATTTTAAAAGAAATGCTTGAATTTATTGTTATTCCAAGAAAAAACGGGCAAAATGCCGCCCAAATAAACGCTAAATTTGAAGATTTAAGGCACAAGGGGTATAATTTTAAAATAGCAAATTTTGCGCCCGTTGATGTTTCATCAAGTGAAATACGGCAAAGGGCAGCGCAGGGGCTTGATATATCAGGGCTTGTGGATGATAAAGTAAAGGAATATATTTATGGACACGAATTATATAAAAACCTGGCTTAAGGAAAATTTAAACGAAGAGCGGTATTTGCACTCTTTAGGCTGTGCCGATGCAGCATCAGGGCTTGCAAAAAAATACGGGCTTGACCCTGACAAAGCTTGTCTTGCAGGGCTTTTGCATGATTGCGCCAAATGCATGGGGCATGAGGAACTTTTGAGCACCATAAAAGAAAAAATTAAAGATGTTGATGTTTGCGAATTAAAAAATTATAAAACGCTGCATGCGCCCGTGAGCGCTTATTTGGCAAAAGAAAACTTCGGCATTGAGGATGACGAAACACTTTCGGCAATCCGTTGGCACACTTTGGGGCACGTTGATATGACGCTGTTTGAATCTGTTATATTTTTAGCCGATAAAATTGAAACTAACACGCGCAAGCAGCCATACTGCATAGAGGTTTCAGACATATTAAAAAACATTGAGGGGCAAAAGGGTATTAATTTGGCGCTTTTAAGATGTTTTGAAGCCACAATTGTGTCTTTGGTTCAAAGGGAACTTCCCATATGCACCTGCACAATAGATGTTTATAACGATTTAATAAATAAAACAAGATTATGATATAATTAGCCTATGATAGTAATTTACAACATCTTTTTTACGATATTTTTTCTGCCTGCGATTCTTATTTTGAGTATTTTTATAAAAAAAATAAGGAGCGGAAGTGTGCAAAAATTCGGCAAATATGATTTTGATTTTTCCGCCACCCAAAACATCCTTTGGATACACGCAATTTCTGTGGGCGAAGTGCAGTTGATGGAAAATGTTATAAAAAACTTAAATGGTTTTGAAATAGTGTTAACAACATCAACCCCACAAGGGCAGGAATTGGCGCAGCAAAAATTGGGCGAATACTGCAAAAAAATAGCTTATTTTCCTTACGATTTTATGCCGTCTGTTCAAAATGCATTCAGGGCAATAAACCCGCGCGCCGTACTTATTGCCGAAACAGAAATTTGGCCAAATTTTGTACGTACGGCAAAAAAATTAAATGTGCCTGTTGTTATTGTAAACGGGCGAATTTCAGAGCGCACCTATAAAAGCTACAAGCGCCTTAAATTCTTCTTTAAAGAGGTTTTAAAAAACTATTTTGCAATTTTAACGCAGAGCGAAGATGACAAGCGCAAATTCATAGAAATTGGCGCAAACCCTGATACTACATATGTTATGGGCAATATGAAATTTGACATTGAAAAGCCCGATGTTAAAATTTCTGACCTTAATTTGGGGGACAACCGCCTTATAATTGCGGGCAGCACGCATAAGGGCGAAGATGAAATTATTTTAAAAACGTATAAAAATTTAAAAAAGCAATTTATTGACTTGAAGCTTTTAATAGCGCCGCGGCATATGGAACGCATTTGCGCCGTGCAAAGCCTTACAAAATGCGGTCTGAAATCTCAAAGTGATTTTAAAAATAGCGATATACTTATTTTAGATACCACGGGCGAATTAAAAAGCCTATATTCGCTGGCGCACAGCGTTTTTATAGGCGGAAGCTTCAATAAAACAGGCGGTCATAACCCGCTTGAAGCCGTAATTTGGGGTGTGCCTGTGTTATCGGGCAGCAATGTTAAAAATTTCAAATTGATATATAAAATTTTATCCGAATTAAGGTGTGCCAAAACAATAAAAACACAAAAAGAGCTTGAAGCTGAATTTGCAAGGCTTTTGGGCGATAAAGAATATTATGAAAACATGCGCAAAAATTGCAAAGAGGTTTTTGAAAAAAATAAGGGCGCAACACAATATTTGTTTGATTTTATGGAAAAAAGGATAAATGTATGAAAATTGAATTTGAAAAATGGCAGGGTTTGGGAAATGATTTTATAATTTTAAAAAATGCCGCGGCCACAGCGGAACTTGCAAAAAAACTGTGCAGCAGGAAATTCGGCATAGGGGCGGACGGAATTTTTTCCGCCAAAAAGTCTGATGTAGCCGATATCGGTTGGGATTTTTATAATTCTGACGGAAGTGCAGCACAGATGTGCGGAAACGGAATAAGATGTTTTGCGCTATATGCGCTTGAACACGGGCTTGTGGACAAGAAAAAATTCAGCGTGGAAACGCTTGCAGGTATTATTGTTCCTGAAATTTTAGAAGATGGGAACGTTAGGGTAGATATGGGAAAACCTGTTTTTGAAGCGGCAAAAATCCCCGTAAATGTGCCTGACGCCGCTAATTTTGAAGTGGAAGGCTTTAAGGCAATGGCGGTAAGCATGGGGAATCCGCACTGTATTATTTTTGACAACAACGATACATCAATGCTTGCACGCGTTTTTGGCCCCAAAATTGAAGCTGCGCCAATTTTCCCCGAAAAAACAAATGTTGAATTTGTAAAAGTTTTAGATAGAAACACAATAAAAGTTGATGTTTGGGAGCGCGGCTGCGGCATTACGCTTGCCTGCGGCACAGGCTCTTGCGCCGCTGTTGTTGCGGGCGTTTTAAAAGGGCTTTTGGATGAGCGCGCAGAGGTGCGGCTTGGGGGCGGAAAACTTTATATTGAATATAAAATCGGCGAAAACGTTTTTATGGAAGGCGCTGCAACACATGTTTTTGAGGGTGTGCTTGAAGCTTAAACGCTAAAAATTAATTGTCTTTTGCCTGTTCATCTTTTTTAATGAAGCTGCACAATTCCTCAAGACGCTTGTCTTCCATAGCGTTAATTAAATCATCAACATTTTTAAATTTTTTCAATTTAAGCCCTGTTTCTGCAATTAAAACGCAGTCGTTGCAAAGCCTGTACGGGCCGTATTGAATGGAACCCGCCACACACTTGCTTTTTGCGCATGCGCTGCAATCAAAATATTCACTTAAAATATCGGGGTTTTCATCAACGTCATCTTCAAACATTTGCTTTACAACCGCCTGCATATCAAGCACTATTTTTTGTTCTTCATTCATTTTCAATTTCCCCGTTTTTAACTTTTATTATTTTAACATTTTGCAAAAACTTTTCATCAAAAGCCGAAACATCCACCCCGGTAATTATTGTCTGCACATCGCCTTCAATTGCTTTTAGTAAAAAATTCTGCCGCCCGCCGTCAAGTTCAGCCAGAACATCGTCAAGCAAAAGCAGGGGCGCATCGCTATTTTTTTCTTTAATGATGTCAAGCTCCGCCAATTTCAGCGCAAGCACAATTGTTCTTTGCTGGCCCTGGGACGCGAATTTTTTGGAATCAATATCATTAATAAAATAAGAAATATCATCCCGATGAGGCCCCGCAAGGCATAGGGCGCGCCTTATTTCATCAGGCTTTAATTCTTCAAGCTTGAATGCGAACATGTTTGTAATTTCAACAGGCGTCATTTCGTTTTGCTCTGCGCCGGCGTCAAAAATGCTGCTTGTGTATTGCATTTTTAAATCCTCGCCCCGTGCAATTTTCCAATGTTTTTGGCTTGCAATTTTTTCCAGTTCCTTTAAAAATTTCATTCTTAAAAATATGATATTTGTGCCCGCTGTTGCAATTTGTGCGTTAAAAACATCAAGCATATCATAGTTTCCGCTAAATTGTTCCAAAAAATTAGCCTTTTGAAGGCGGATTTTATTATATTTTGCAAGTTTTTCGCTATACGCAGGGTAAATTTGGCAAATTGCGCTGTCAAGCCACCTGCGCCTGTGTGCGGGTTCGCCCCTTAACAAAAGAAGGTCATCCACGCAAAAATTTACGACCGATAAAACCCTTAAAAAATCTTTGGATTTTGTTTTTTTAAGGGAATTTACTTTCATAATTTTCTTTTTAGGCGGGGATATTACAACTTCAAGGTCAATTTCATAATCGCCTTTTTTAACAGTGCCCTTAATTTGGGCGAAATCTTCGCCAAAATATATAAGTTCGGCGTCTTTGTTAATTCTGTGAGATTCAAGCGAAGACAAATAAAAAATAGCTTCCAAAAGATTGGTTTTGCCCTGCGCGTTTTCGCCTATAATAAGAGTTTTTTTGCTGTCAAAACCAAGTTTTAAATTTTTATAGTTCCTGTAATTTTTCAGTTCTATATTTTTCAATTCCATTTTTGTATTATAATAGAAAGCGGGCAAAAATAAAAGGAATTTAATATGCCAAACGAAAAGAAATATGATTTTATTACGATAGGATCCGCAACGCTTGATAACTTTATTGAAAGCGACCAGGCGTATATTATTAACGCAAGTTCAATAGAAAAGCAAACCGAATTTATGTGTTTCCCTTATGGTTCCAAGATTGAAATTGACCATTTTTCAAGAAACACGGGCGGCGGCGGGGTAAACAGTGCTATAAATTTTGCACATTTGGGGTTTAAAACAACAACCATGGTTAAATTGGGCGAAAAAGACGAGATTAAAGACGTTGTTAAAAAACGCCTTGAAAAAAGCGGAGTTGACACAACAAACATCATCCCTTCCGAAACCCACCTCACGGGCTTTTCCGTTATTCTTGTAAGTTTTCAAGGTGATAGAACCGTTTTGGCGCACAGGGGCGCAAATGCGCATATTGAAACCAAAGACATTGACTTTGAGAGCATCAAGAAGGCAAAATGGCTTTATGTTGCACCTTTAGCGGGCAAAAGCAACAGGGTGCTTGATGATATTGCGGCTTTTGCGCAAAATAATGACACAAATTTGGCAATAAACGCGGGCACAACAGCTATCAAAAAAGGCGACGGGTATTTTTCAAAAATTTTAGAAACAGCGGAAATCCTTGTGTTAAATAAAGAAGAAGCGCAGATGTTAACTAAAATTAACGTGCGCCCCGATACAAAAAATGAAAAGTTTTCAAAAGAAAAAATTCACCCTGATATTAAAGTAATGCTTAAAAAATTGCGTTTAAACAACGAAGCAATTGTTATTATAACGGACGGCAAAGAAGGTGCTTTCGGGTATGACGGCAAGAAATTTTATTTATGCCCAGAATTTCCTGCAAAAGTGCTCTCAACGCTTGGTGCGGGCGATGCTTTTGCATCAACCTTCACTGCCACAATTGAAAAATTTAATTGGGATGTTGAGCGCGCGCTAAAATATGCTTCTGTAAATGCAGCCAGCGTTGTTGAATATTTCGGGGCGCAGGAAGGCTTTTTAACATTTGAGGAAATTGAAGAGCGCTTGAAAAAACATCCTGAATATAAGGTAGATGTTATAAATGAGGCTTGATAAGTTTCTAAAGGTTTCGCGTTTAATAAAAAGGCGCTCGGTTGCATCTGATGTGTGCGAAGCAAACAGGGTTTTTGTAAACGGTGTCTCGGCAAAACCTTCCAAGCAATTAAAAGCGGGCGATATTATAGAAATTGAATACCGCGGCTTTTAAGGTTTTAATTGTGCCTGAAGGCAATGTACCCGCACAAAGTGCCGCAACACTTTATGAGGAAATTCACCAGGGGTAATCATCCGAAATTTTCCAGCCGTCTTTCATAATAAGTGCGGCGCACCCTTGACCATGGTAAGATTTGCTGCAACTTGAGTCTGAACCGTTGGAAATTCCTAATAATTTATCTCTGTCCCATGCAATGCACCAGGGAACAATTCTTCCGTTATACTTTGCATTTTGTGAGCCTTTTATATAATAACGATAAGCAAAAACGTCTCTTCCCATTGTATTTGGCTTTTTTTGCCCGTTTACATCAATATAAATTGTTGCATTTCCCTGAGTTTCACCGGAATCTTCAAAAACCAAGCTTTGAACTCCAATCATAGAGCCGTCTGTTAAAATAAACCTCGCAAAATTTGAATCCAAAATTGTGGGTGTTCCGTCTGAAAAATTGAATTCAAATTTGCAATCTTTTGTGTTGCGCTCGTTCTTGCAATTTTTCATAACTTTAAGATAAGGAATTAAATATTTTTCCGCAAAATTTACAGAGCCGACACCCGC
>CAZYYK010000089.1:0-6854 GCA_964651135.1 uncultured Gammaproteobacteria bacterium
TTTATGCTCGCTATCCGCACCTTTTTTGTTAATGCAAAAAAGGCCACGCTCGCATTTAACTGTTCGCTAATAAATTTCTGTCCATTCCCGCACACAGCGGCAGGAGCTTGGAGCTATGGTTATTTTTCGTGCCTTGTTAAATGCACCAGGGGCGTCCTCGCATAAAAAAAACTCCCTTTAGGGGAGTGAATTCTTTTATAGGAAGGGAAGGTTAGGAAGTTAGGTTTCGTTTTATAATCTTGTTTATTAAATGTTTTGTCTTACATATATATAAAGTATATTTTATATATAAAATTGCTTAAATAAGTATATAACTTTACAAAACTTAATGCACTAACAAACAGCCTGCCCGAAAACTATATTTGAAAAGGGCACCTGCAACATCTTGCCTTCGGGTGCAGCATTAAATTATTTTCCAAATCATACATTTTTGCAATCCTTGTAATTAATTTGGCACCGCACACGGGGCAGGTTATATCTTCTTCCCCGTCTAAAATTCTGTTTTTAATTTCTTCAATATCAACATCGGGCTCAAACTTAAAATCTTCATTTTTTTCAAGTTTTTTAATATCAGACAAATTAACCTTCAGGCCTTTTGCAAGTTTTTGGCGCACGGTTGACGACAAAAAAAGTTCGATTCCGCTTTCAATATCTTCAATCTGCTTTTGGGTCAAATTGCACCTGTGCGCCAAAGCCCCCTGGGTTATGCCCAAAGCTTCGCGTCTTGTGCTTGCAAACTGAGCCAAACTAAGCACTTCTTTTTTATGCACGCACGGCACCTTTTTTGTCTTTAATTTCATGCCACCAGGCTAAAAGCACACTTGCAAAGAATATGCTTGAATACGTTCCTACAATAATCCCTAAAATCATAACAAGCACAAAATCCTTTGTTGTAGAGCCGCCGAAGAAATACAGTGCAAGCAAGGTCAAAAGTATTGTCATAGAAGTGTTTATGCTTCTTGTCAATGTTTGATTAACGCTGGCATTGACAATTTGGGAGAACGTATATTTTTTTGCAAGAAATCTGTTATTTTCCCTAACCCTGTCAAATACAACAATAGTATCATGGACGGAAAAGCCCACAACGGTTAAGACCGCGGTTATAAAAAGGCTGTCCACGTGCGTATTAAACACAAGGGAAAATATAGAAAAAATACCGACAACAAAAATAATGTCATGTATCATGGAGAGCAAAACTATAATCGCATAATCAAGCTGAAAACGCAGTGTTATATACATAACTATTCCTAAAAATGCCAGGCAAAGCGCTGCTATTGAATTTTTCAAAAGTTCTTCACCCAAAGTGGGTCCCACCGAATTTGTCTGGATAAGGTGGGGCGCAAGCCCTTCTTGAGCCAAAACCGCTGTTATTTTTTCAACCTGATCAGTGTTGTTGTCACCTATAAAGGGTGTCTTAATTGAAACCATATTGGCAATTTTGCCATCTGCACCTTTTGCAACAGAAACATTATTTATGTTTTGAATAACGGGGGAATCAACCCCGATATCGGTTAATTTTGTGCGCAGATTTTCCATTTTATCAAACGATAAGCTTTCACTCACGCCGTATTGCAAAATCGTGCCGCCGGTAAAATCAATTCCGCCTTTTAAGGGTGCGTGGTTTGGGTATATAATCATGGAATATATTATTGCAACAAGCGTGGGTAAAACCAGCACTATTGAAATTGTAAGCCAAAGCCAGCGCTGCTTTACAACGTCTATTATTTGCTTTTGATTCATCAAACTAGGATGTGCCATTTTATTTTCTCCTTAATTAATTTAATCTAAAACCCCGAATTTTGCCTTTTCTTTCTTGGTATCAACCGCTTCGTAGGCATTTTGGATGTCGGATTGCTTTAACCCGAACAAAGCAGGGTGTTTCAAATCGCCCGTGCCGAAAATCAGGTGCATAAAGTTTTTGGTAACGGTAATTGCAGTAAACATACTAACCAAAACCCCTATTGCCAAAGTAAGCGCAAAGCCTTTAACAACGCTTGTACCAAGCAAATAAAGGATTATACAGGTTATAATTGTTGACATGTTCGAGTCAAAAATACTTGTAAAAGCCCTGTCAAAGCCGGAATTAATTGCCGTAAACAGGCTTCTGCCCGCCTTGAGCTCTTCTTTTGTTCTTTCAAATATAAGAATATTGGCATCAACCGCCATCCCTATACTCAGTATGAAGCCCGCAATACCCGCAAGCGTAAGGGTTACGGGAACTGTCTTAAAAATTGCAAACACAATAAGCGCATAAATTATAAGGGCAATATCCGCTATTAAGCCCGGAATATGGTAATATATAATCATAAAAAGCATTACAAGCCCAATGCCCACAAGCCCTGCAAATTTGCTTTTTTGGATACTGTCCGCGCCCAAAGTGGGCCCTACGGAACTTTCTTCAATAATTTTGGCAGGAACAGGCAAAGCGCCGGCGTTTAATAAATCCACCATATCCTTAACTTCTTGATATTCAAAGCCTTTTTCGCCGCCTGAAATCTGGGCATGGCCGCCTGCAATTTCTTCTTGAATAACAGGGCTTGATTTAAGTTCTCCGTTAAAGAATATCGCCATAGGCTGCCCCACAAGCTCGCGCGTAAGCTTTGCAAATTTTTTGGAGCCTTCGGCATTAAATTCCAAAGAAACAACCCATTTGCCTGTGCCGTATTCGTTGCTCACAAGGGATTTTTTTAAATCTTTGCCGCTAAGCCCGGTTGAAACCCACACAACATCGCCGTTTTTGTCCAGACCCGCAGGTTTTTTAAATTCCAATTCCGCAGTGTCCCCCACAAATTCTCTTGCTTTTTTAGGGTCTAAAACGTTTGGAATTTCAATAAGCAAGCGTTTTTCGCCGATTTTCTGAACGGTTGTTTCTGCAACCCCCAAAGCGTTTACCCTTTGGTTAATTGCATAGAGCAGGCTGTCCATCATATCCGGTGTAATTTTAGGAATTGCAGCAGACGTTTGCGCTTCTAAAACAAGGCTTGAGCCGCCAACTAAATCAAGTCCCAATTTTGTAGGTTTTTTAAAAATCACAACTAAAGACACAACCGCAATTAAAACAATTACCCAAAACAAAATAATTTTATTTCTCATCCGTATCATCCTTATAAAATTTACATGCTAATTTTAACAGAAACAAAAAAAAGAAGTAATTTTATTTTAATATCTATTTTACTATTATAGTCAATAAGGTAAATATTATTGACAAAAATTTAAAAATACATTATTATATTAATCAATTAATTAACAAAAAATTAAGAAAATTTAAGGGATAAGTGCGGGATATATTTAAAAATCGGGTTCGAAATGGTTTCACTTTGGCGGAAGTTTTGATTACGTTGGCGATAATCGGCGTAGTTGCAGCGTTAACCATTCCGACGGTTGTTAAAAATTACAGGGCAACAGAGCTAAAAACGCAGCTTAAAGAAGCATCCTCTATTTTAAATCAAAGTATACCAAGAATGAGTTTTGAAGAAGGCAAATTGTCCGCGCCCGAAAATTATCCGCGCCACACTTTTAAACCTGCACTTATGAAATATGTGCGTGTTTTAAAAGATTGCGGCTTGGGTTATGCTGACAGAAATAAAGAAGGCAACGATAGGCCTTGTGTACCCGTAGGGGAGTCTTCAACCTATAATACATATAACACCTACAACAGAACAGGCAATATAACCAGCACATATTTGGATGACGGACAATTTATTTTGCAAAATGGCATGTATGTATTTATTGAAAATCCAGGCGCAGGTAATATTTATATGAGTGTAGATATTAACGGTTACGTTAAAAAACCTAACCTTTGGGGGCATGATTTATTTACCTTCCAGTTAATGGATAATGGAACAATACGCCCCATGGGTGCTGCGGGCACTGCAACTACAGGTGCCAATTATTGCTCCAAATCATCAACAAACGCTCTTAACGGCATTGCTTGCACATATAACGCACTTACGGACGAAGATTATTTCAAAAACCTGCCTTAATGCCGCATTTGCTTACAGCTTATAAATTTATTACTCCCGTTTTTTTATGCTAATATATTCTTATGTACGGATTTGACTTTGAACTGGACGATTTTCAAAAAGAAGCAATTAAGCACATTCAAAACGGCAAAAGCGTTGTTGTATGTGCACCCACGGGTGCGGGCAAAACCGTTATCGCCCAAAGCGCTATACATTTGGCACTGGAAGAAGGCAAAAGAATTTTTTACACAACTCCGCTCAAAGCCCTTTCCAACCAAAAATACTTTGATTTTTCGTACCTGTACGGTCATGACAAAGTTGGGCTTTTAACCGGGGATACTTCCTTGAACCGCAACGCACAGATAGTTGTTATGACAACAGAAGTTTTCAGAAACATGCTATACGGCACAACATTCGGCACTTTGAAAGATAATCTGGAAAATGTAGGCTACGTGGTTTTGGATGAAGTGCACTATATGAACAACGAACAGCGCGGTACTGTGTGGGAAGAGAGCATTATATACTGCCCCACAAACATACAATTAATAGCGCTTAGCGCCACTGTTGCAAATTCAGACCAGCTCACGGCGTGGATTAACACGGTACATTCCAAAACGGAGCTTGTTTATACGGATTTTCGCCCCGTGCCTTTGAGGTTTTTTTATTACGATTCTTCCCAAAGCCACACAATCCTGCCGCTTACAACACCTGAAGGCAAATTAAACAACAAAATAAGGCCTGAAAGCCGCTGGAAACATTTTAATTCCAAAACAAAACCGCAAAACCCGATGGAAAAGATTATATCCATATTACATGAAAAAGAAATGCTGCCAGCCATATATTTTACCTTTTCGCGCAAAAAATGCGATGAAAATGCCAGAAAATGCCTGCATTTAAACCTTTTAACGGAAAAAGAAAAAGATGAAATTGATGTTTTAATAAAAGAATATTTGCTTGAAAACGCTTATTTGGAAAACAATCCGCAACTTGAACTTTTAAAGGCAGGCGTTGCGGCGCATCATGCCGGCCTTTTGCCCGCGTGGAAAGTTTTGGTGGAGCAGCTTTTCCAAAAAGGGCTTATCAAAGTGGTTTTTGCAACAGAAACCCTTGCAGCAGGCATAAACATGCCGGCACGCACAACAATTATAAGCTCCATTTCAAAAAGAACGGATGACGGGCACAGAATGCTTAGTGCCAACGAATTTTTGCAAATGTCCGGCCGTGCGGGCAGACGCGGAATGGATAAAATCGGCTATGTTGTGGTTGTGGGTACACCCTTCCAAACGCCTGAAGAAGTGGCAGCACTGGCGCTAAGCGGCGCTAACCCTTTAGAGAGCAAATTTTCGCCAAGCTATTCAATGGTTTTAAACCTTTTGCAGCGCTTTACTTTAGATGAAGCGCGCGAACTTATCTTTAAAACGTTCGGGTATTTTTCATCAACCGACAGAGTAACCCCGCTTTTAAAAGAAATGGAAGAATACCAAAAAAGAATTGATGCGGCGCACAATTTTTCCTGCAATTATAATCACAGCGCACAGGATTTTAGGGAATTTTGCAAATGGAAAAGAATGTATGTTGAAATGCGCACGCTTGCAAAAACCCTAAAACGCCAATCAGGCAAGAAAAAGGGGGCAATGCCGCCCGAGAGCATTGAATTTTTAAACAAAGCAAAAGAATACAAGCGCAATATGGAACGCTTTGGCTGTGACGCATGTAAGCGCTATCAGAGCCATAAAAAAGAGCTGGAAGTTTTAGAGCGCTATGAGAAAAAAGTTAAAAAACTGCAAAAAGAAATTGAATTTCAAAAGGATCTTTACTGGCAAAAATTCCTGGCTCACAAAGATATATTGGAAACAACACAAAACCTTGCGGACAATTACCCCACCCAGCGCGGCAAAACGCCCATGGCACTTAGAAATGAAAATGAGCTTTATATAGCAGAAATTATTCTGAGCGGGCTTTTGAATGATTTAAGTATTGCCGAGCTTGCAAGCGTTATTTGTGCGCTATCTTGCGAAGACTGTCATTTTGACGATAAGGCGCTTACCGTGCCGCCGAGCAAAAATGTGCGCAAGAAAATAAATCAAATTAAGGATATAAGGCGCAAAATTACCCTGCTTGAGCGCGATCATAACATTGAAAATAACATGAATTTAAACACACAATTTTGTTCTTTAATTGAATATTGGGTGAATTCCAATATTGAAGAGGCTCAAGAGCCTTCGGTTGCGTGGGAGAATATGTTTGCGGATTGCGATTTTTCCCAAGGGGATGTTGTGCGCGCGTTTAAGCGTACAATTGATCTTTTGCGGCAAATTACGATTGTTGAAAATACCACAACAACGCTTGTTGAAAATGCCAAGGAAGCAATCAGAGCAATAAATAAAGAACCTGTGAATGTGGATTAGTTACCACGGATAATCGTCCTTTATCTGCCAGCCGTCTTTCACAATTACCGCAAAGCAACAATAACCGTTGTGCTCTTTATTACAATTGCCTTGATTAGACGCATCTAAAATGTCTTCCCTTGGAACCTTAAGCCTGTCAATAACAAATCTGGGATTTGAAGGCGGCTCTGTTTTTAACAAATAAACAAGCACAAAAATATCCTTGCCCCAAATATTAGGCTTTTTTGAACCGCTGATATCAAAAAATACTTGAACGACATCTACCCAGCCCGTATTTCCCGCAGATAAAACTGCCGATATAACAGTACCGTCATTAAGTGCAAAAGTGTAGTAGTTTGGGTTTTGAAAAGTAGAGGTATTAACACCACTCAGAGCTTTTGAAGGATAATTGCACACTTTATCTGTTGAAAAACCACACACTTTTGAAACTTTTAAATAAGGTATTATATATGTTTCAACAAAATTTTTAGTGCTTTGTGTTGTG
>CAZYYK010000090.1:0-6600 GCA_964651135.1 uncultured Gammaproteobacteria bacterium
CAAACGAAGGCAGCAAGGACGCTAAATTTGCGCTTAATTCAACAGACCACATTGACCGTTCTATTGCAGCGGTTCAATTGGGTATCACAATATCTTCAATCGGTTTGGGGTGGGTTGGCGAATCAACATTGGTCGGGCTGATTGAACCTATTTTTTATTTTCTGCCCCAAAAAATTCAAGCTTTTGCAACACATTCTTTGGCAGTGACAATAGCTTTTTCCTTAATAACCCTTTTGCATGTGGTTATAGGCGAATTAATGCCAAAATCCATTGCCCTGCAAAACCCCGAAAAAACAGCTTTACTTGTTGCAAAACCAATGTATGCAATTGTAAGAATTTTTAAGCCTTTTATTTGGATTTTAAACGGTTTGGGCAACTTTTTGCTGTCTTTAATGCATGTTCCGCCTGCCGGTTCAACGCATTTGGTGTGTTCGGCGGAAGAACTTGACATGTTGATTGACGAATCGCACAAAGAGGGCGTTTTAAACGATACTGAAAAAGAAATTTTGCAAAACGTGTTTAAGTTTTCAGACACTTTGGCCAAGGAAATTATGGTGCCGCGCCCGGATGTTTTGGCGCTTGACGCTAACCTTAAGCATGACGAACTTGCAAAAATTGTCCTGGAAAGCCAGTATACGCGCTATCCTGTTTATGAAGACGATTTGGATCATATCATAGGCATTTTGCATGTAAAAGATATTTATCCTTTAATTTATGCGGATAAAACCATTGATTTAAAAGCAATTTTAAGGGAACCCATTCTTGTGCCGGAAACCATGACCATAGATAACGTAATGCTTGAACTTAAAGGCAAAAGAAGCCAGCTTGCCGTTGTTATTGACGAATTCGGGTGCGTTTCGGGCATTGTTACTTTGGAAGATATTTTGGAAGAAATCTTTGGCGAAGTGCAAGACGAGTTTGATGAAGAGGAAGCCGATATGCGCCAAATTTATGAAGATGAATATATTGCAAACGCTATGCTTAGAATTGATGAATTTAACGAATATTTTGATACGAATTTTGAAGATGAAGACAATGAAACAATCGGCGGGTTTGTGGTAAAAAATTTGGGACATATTGCAAATGACAATGACAGCGTTGATATCGGGAATTTTAATTTTAAGGTTTTGGAAATGGACGGCGCCAGGATTGTAAAATTAAAAATTAAAAAAATTCTGACTGAAGAAAATAACATTACAGAAGAGTAAAAAAGGAGAGAACTATGAAGAAAATTTTATCTTTAGCTGCACTTTTAATTTTCGCGGGCACACTTTGCGCAAGTGCAGAAACAACTTACGGCATTATCTACAAAAACGCAACAGAACCGGGCAACGGTTATACGCTTGCAGGATGCAATAAAGTTGGCCAGGCTGTTTGCACAAGCTATTTTGGGCTTGTTGCATTGGGGGATTGTTCGGTTACGGCCGCTGTAAAGAAGGGCGGAATTAAGAATTTATCTTATTACGACCAGCACACAAGAAATATTTTAGGCTTTAAAAAAGTAACAATAAAAGCTTACGGCAACTAAAAAGTGTTTTATTATAACAAAAGCGGTGCTATAAACGCGCCGCTTTTTAGTTTATTAAATACACAAAATTATAAATGTTTTGGATTTTTTTGTCGTCAGCTTTTTGTAAAACATCATAAATATACTGTTTCAGCTCATCCGTATTTTTTAAATTGTGGTTTATAAATAAATCCGCAATTTGAACCCCGAGCGCGTGTGCAATTTTTTCCAATGTTTCAACAAGCGGAAAGGTTTGCCCGTTTTCTATGCGCAGCAAGGATTTTGGGTTTATCCCAACAAGTTCCGATAAATGCTCCTGCGTCCAGTGTTTTTGTTTGCGCAATTGTTTTATTTTTTTGCCTAACAGTTTTTTTGTTTCGCTCATTTTGTCCCTTTAATGTTATTTTATAATATTATCCGCACCAGATTAATGTATTAATATGTTATTTAATTTAATAAAAGTTACTTGACATGTCCTATAAAATAATATAGAATGTAACAAACATGTAAAAAAAGTAACATAGGAAGGTTGAATATGAAAAAGAAGGGTTTTACCGCCTGGCAAATCAAAGATTTGTTCGCTCCTGCGCTTGCGCTCCGTCGCAACGGCGGCAGGGAACGGTGTCGTTTCGTTGGCAAGGCTTATCGCCTTGCCCACTTCAACTCACACACCAACGGTCGGCTCGGTTTCGCTAAGTGCAAAGCACTAAGCTCAACTTTCGCCTTCACCTTGGCCGAAGTACTTATAACACTTACAATTATAGGGGTTGTTGCGGCACTCACAATCCCTTCTGTTATAAGGGCGTACCAGGAGCAACAGTATAAAACCGCTTTCAGAAAAGCTTACCGCGAAGCAACACAGGCCTGGCATATGGCAATTGCCGAAAACCCCGATGTGTTCACAAACAAAGGCGGTTGGGGCTGCACCTGGCCTGACGGCATAACAACTGATTACAGCAAAGTGGACGGAAGAGCAGACGCCATTAAAGCACAGATGAAAGTTATAAAAAGCTGCATCAACAAAAGCGGCTGCTGGCCGCTAAATTATGAAAGTTATGGCGGCTTGCCTTTTGACACGGGTTATGTAAACACATTTTTTTGGATAACAGCAGATGGCATGTGCTGGGGAGCTCCTTGGTACACAGTTGATACAACCCACCTTGCAGTTGATACAAATTGCGAAAAAGGACCTAATAAAATAGGTAAAGACATTTTTTCCTTTTTATTGGGTACAGATGGCGCTATATATTTTGCAATTGATGATAAATCCGCAAACGGCAAACCTGTCAGAAGCGGAAACGTGTGCCCTTACGTAAATGCGCCCGTTACAATAAACGGCAGAAGCGTTGATTTTAAAGAATATCTGAAAAATTAGCTTGCTTGATAAAGCTTGTAATTGTTCTTTTTTTGCGGTTTAATAAATAGAAAAAACGCGAAGAAAGAGGAATTAATATGATTGTTGTAATGGAGCCAAATGCAGCCGAGGAGCAGATTTTAAAGGTATCAAACTATTTGATTGAGCACGGTTTTAAAATTAATTTAAACCGCGGGGATGTTTTAACCGTTATTGCCGCAATTGGCGATAAACGCTTGATAAATACGGATTCCATAAATTCTTTTGAGGGCGTTCGCGAAGTTAAAATAATCCAGGAACCCTATAAACTGGCTTCAAAAAACGCATTTGACCATGACAGTGTTATAGAATTTAAAAACGGCGTGAAACTGGGCGGGCTTGAAAGGCCTGTGTTAATGGCAGGGCCTTGTTCTGTTGAAAAAAATTACGAAGGACTTTTAATGGTAGCGCAGGCAGCCAGGGAAATGGGCTGCCAGTTTTTGCGCGGCGGGGCTTTTAAGCCGCGCACATCCCCTTACGATTTTCAAGGTTTAGAAGAAAAAGGCCTGCAATATTTGGCCGATGCGCGTGAAGCAACAGGGCTTTTGGTTGTGACAGAAATTATGGACACGCAGGATATTGAACTTGTTGCAAAATATGCGGATGTGTTGCAAATTGGCGCTCGGAACATGCAAAATTTCAAACTCCTTAAGGCTTTGGGGCAAATTGACAAGCCCGTTATGCTAAAAAGAGGCCCTGCGGCAACAATTCGGGAATTTTTGCTTGCGGCAGAGCATATAATGTATCATGGCAACCAGAATGTAATTTTGTGCGAGCGCGGTGTTAAAGGTTTTGACAACGATTTTACCCGCAACATACTTGATATTGCGGCAATTCCTATTATAAGGCGCTATTCGCACCTGCCTGTTATTGTGGACCCGTCGCACGGCACGGGCAAAAGGTATTTAATTGAACCTATGGGAAAAGCCGCGCTCATTGCGGGCGCTCACGGGCTTATGTTTGAAGTGCACCATGACCCTGACCATGCTTCATCAGACGGAGCGCAAAGCCTTAGCATTGAGCAGTTTAAAAACGTTGCAAAAGAATTTAACAGGCTTATCGGCAGAATTGACTACGATAACAAACGGAAATGATAATATACCAATGCCGCTGTGTGCGGGAATGACAAATCTTGTCACCCTGAACTTGTTTCAGGGTCTATTATTTTAGCCCTTATATCTTCAGATCCTGAAATAAATTCAGGATGACATATTGGGCATTCGGGATGACTTAAATGTGCAAAACAACAGCCTATGAACACCCGCTATATCCGCAATTCAAGCAAATAAAGCAGCCTTCCGCCATTTCAATTGTCGTTCCGCACTCGGGGCAAGCTTTTTTCTCAATTTTAACTTCAAATTCAAAACAGTTAACTTCCGCCGCCTTTTCGGGCTTTTTTTCCAAAAGCATGGGCTGAGAATTTCTTGAATTGTTTCGATAAACGGTTAACCCCTTCAAATTGTTTTCATAAGCTAATTTATAAGCGCATGCAACATCTTCAAGCGTTGCGTGCTCTTCAAAGTTAACGGTTTTTGAAACCGCATTATCCGTATGCAGTTGAAAAGCCGCCTGCATTTTGATGTGTGCCGTTGGGCTTATATCGTGCGCTGTTGCAAAAATCGCTTTTGTGTTTTCATCTAAACCCTCAATATGCTCTGCAGAACCGGTTTGGGCAATTTGTTCCATAAGTTCTTCCGAATAAATACCCTTGTTTTTAGCGTAATTTTCAAAAATCGGGTTAATTTCAAGCAATATTGTGCCGTCCATAATATCACGCGTAAACACAAGCCCGAACAAAGGTTCAATTCCGCCCGAACATCCTGCTATCATTGAAATTGTGCCTGTGGGCGCAATGCATGTTGTGGTGGCATTTCTTATACCAAACTGCTCAATTTGCCTGTCCAAATCTGCCCACATAGTGTCGCACACCATGCCTGCAGATTTTCCCTGATATTTATTGTAAAGATAGTTTTGATTGTCGTAAACAGAGCCTTTAAAATTGTTGAAAGGGCCTCTTTTCTTGCTTAATTCAACACTTTCGGCTTTTGAATAATAATCAATTGATTCCATAATCTGCGCGGCAAGTTTTTGGCCTTCTTCACTGTTATAAGAAACACCAAGCTGCATTAACATATCTGCCCAGCCCATAACGCCAAGCCCTATTTTGCGATTATCCGTCACCATTTTTGCAATCTGGGGCAGAGGATAATTATTTGCAACAATAACGTTATCTAAAAAGTGTATGGCGCATTTTGTGGTATCTTCAAGTTTTTCCCAGTCAACTTCCATGTTTCCGTTGTTATTTTTAATCATTAAAGCAAGGTTGATTGAGCCCAAATTGCAGGCTTCATAAGGCAAAAGCGGAACTTCCCCGCAGGGGTTTGTGGATTCAATTTCGCCAATTAAAGGTGTGGGGTTATCTTTGTTAATTTTATCTATAAAAATAATGCCGGGCTCGCCCGATGTCCAGGCGCCTTTAACAATAACATCAAAAACCTCACGCGCGCGAAGCCTTTGGATGCTTTGTTTTGTGTTGGGGTGAATCAAATCGTATTCTTCATCGTTTATAACGGCGTCCATGAATTTATCCGTAATTGCAATTGAAATGTTGAAATTGTTCAATTTGTTCAAATCTGATTTGCAGTTAATAAATTCCAAAATATCGGGGTGGTCAATCCTTAAAATTCCCATGTTCGCCCCGCGCCTTGTGCCGCCTTGTTTTACAGCTTCCGTTGCTGCGTTAAAAACTTCCATAAAGCTTACAGGGCCTGAAGATACACCCATGGTGGAGTGCACAACATCGTTTTTAGGCCTTAGCCTTGTAAAAGAAAAGCCTGTGCCGCCGCCTGATTTATGAATAAGCGCCGTATTTTTGATTGTTTCAAAAATGCCCTCAAGGCTGTCTTCCACGGGCAGAACAAAACATGCGCTCAATTGCCCCAATTCGCGCCCTGCATTCATCAACGTAGGAGAGTTCGGCATAAAATATCTTTTTGCAATAAAATTGTAAAACTTTTCTTTTGTGCTGTTTATTTCATCGTCGCTTGCGCCAAAGCTTTTATCGGCCTGTGCTATGGTTTTTGCAACCCTTTCAAATAAATCATGCGGCGTTTCAACAACTGTCCCGTCTTTGTCCCTTTTTAAATACCTTTTTTCCAGCACCTTAATTGCATTTTGCGTCAAATCAAGAGCAGCACTGCTCGTATCTTCATTCACTGAACTCACCTTATCTCTCCCTGCTTTTCACTATATTTATTGATTATAGCACTAAATTGCGCATGCTACAAAAATATTAACAAAACGTAAAAAAAGAACTGTTAACCGAAAACCGTTTTATAAACAGGGTGTTTTTTAAGCTCTTCAATCAATTTTAATATTTCTTTATCTTTTGAATACTTCAAAGGCTTGTTCGTTTTAATGCTTGAATTTAGAACAATCCTTAACATTGGTATTGAAACACCTAATTTAATTAATTTTCTTATATTAATCAACCACTCTATTTCGCTTAAACTGAAAAGCCTTTTGTCCTGTTCATTTTGAATGGTGCGGTAAGGTTTTATAAGCCCCTCTTCTTCGTAAGTTCTTAATCTGTCTGATGTTATGTTTAAAAGTTTTGCAGCCTGTGCAATTAATAAAAAGGGTTTGTCTTTTTCAAAAGTTTCTATTTTTTCTCCTTCTTTTTCTAATATTAAATGTTTTT
>CAZYYK010000091.1:0-6418 GCA_964651135.1 uncultured Gammaproteobacteria bacterium
GGGATTCATTGTAATTAATTCTTCCATTTTATCTCCTTACAGTATATTATTTTCAGTCAAAACTTTCACAAACTGTCTTGTCAGATCAACATTATACTTTATGCCGGAATCTTTTTCAATTTCTTCAATAGCGCCTTTTGGGCTTAAAGCCTTGCGGTAAGGGCGTTCTGCCGTCATTGCAAAATAGGCGTCAACAATCAAGATAATTTGTGAAATAATAGGGATTTCTTCTCCGCGCTTTTTATTGGGGTAGCCCGTTCCGTCCCAATATTCGTGGTGCTGTTCAATAATAGGTATAACATCCGCCACTTTTGAAATCGGTTTTAGAATTTTTTGGGCTGCCAAAATAGGGTGTTTTGTAATTTTATCCTTTTCTTCATCTGTCAAGGGGCCTATTTTTCTTAAAATTTCGCTCGGCACAAGGGTTTTGCCTATATCATACAACAGTATTGCAATTCTGAGCCTGTCAATATCGGTTTTGGAAAGTTCAAACTTTTTGGCAAGCATTGTTGCCAAAAACACCTTGTCTTTTGTTGTACCTTCAAGATAACCCGGCGTGTAAGTTTGGGAAATGGCATCCACAATATCAAAAAGAAGATCTTTTGTGGAATTGCCTTTGCGCTGAAATTCTTTGGTCTGCAATTTTTTGGATAAACTTTGAGCTGTTTTTGAATCAAACGGAATTTTATGTTTTTCAAGAATTTGAACAAACGTTTCAACCGCAACATCCTGCCAGGAAACTTCATCTTGAATTTGAGCTGTAATTACTCGGTTTTTGCCGTTTTTCTTGGCGTTATACATTGCCATATCCGCCATTTCCATTAATTCATCCAAATCGAGAGTTTGCTCAATAAAAGTTGCAACGCCGATGCTGGCTGTTATTTGGCCCACTCCTTCAATTTCTTGCGCTTCAATTGAAGTTCTGATACGTTCGGCAGCCGCCGCAGCGCCTTTAGAATCAATGCCCGGCAAAATTATGGTAAATTCTTCCCCGCCTATGCGGGATGCTATATCCACAGACCGTGCGTTTTCAAAAATAGCACGTGCAATTGTTTCAATGGCTTTATCGCCCGCGCTGTGCCCGTAGGTATCGTTTATTTGTTTTAAATCGTCCAAATCCAAAGATATCAAAGAAAAAGGCTGATTTAGCCGAAGTGCGCGCGAAGCTTCCCTTGTGATTGCGTCTTCGTAAAATCTTCTGTTGAAAAGCTCTGTCAGAGGGTCTGTAACTGCTTGTTTTTTAACGGTTTCAAACAGGTTTGCAATTGTTATTGCAAGTTCAATTTGTTTTGCAAAAAGACTTAAAAATTTTAATTCACTCTGCGTGGGTTCGCCGCGCGGCGAAAATACCCCCAAACACCTGTAAAATTCGTCCATTGATTTTAGGGGCAGCACAATAATTGCCTGAGTGAGAGCATTTTTTTGAATTTTCAATATGCTTTCATCGTTAAGGGCGGGAAAAACTTCCTGTAAAATTTCGCCTATTTTATTATAATAGCGCACTTCGCCATCCTGTATGGCGCTGTCCAGAATGCCCCCTTTTACAAAACGCATTCTGGTGTCATAAACTGCTTGCGGCAAGAGATAATTAATTCTTTCCAAAAAATCTGTTTTAACAAATGTTCTAAAAGTAAAAAATTCGCCGTCTTTATCCACGGTTTTTTGAAGAATACAGCTGTACAAATATCCAAATTCGCCTTGCAGGCTTTCCACAATTGCCTCTAAAACGTTTGAAAGCGGGCGTGAAGAATTCATCATATTCCAAATATGCTCCAACGTTAAAAGCGTTTGGTTGGTTTTGTGCAATTCTTCAGTTCTTTGGGCTATTTCTTTTTCAAGCGCCAAATTTCTTTGGTAAATCTCAACAAATTGTGATTTATCATGATAAATCTTGCTTTCTATGTCCTTAAGGTTTTTGGCGGAATTTTTTACCCATTCAAAAAAGTTCATACACTAATTATACACTAATTTTCAAATTTAAGCTATATTTTTTGTTCTAATCTTAATAACTTTTCTTTAACGTCAAGCCCTAAAGCGTAACCCGTTAAGCTGCCCGATTTTCCTATAACCCTGTGGCAGGGGATAAAAATAGGTATCGGGTTTTTGTTGTTAGCGCCCCCAACGGCACGGCAGGCATTTTTGTTTCCGATTTTCCCTGCAATTTCCCCGTAAGTTGCGGTTTTTCCGTAAGGGATTTTTAAAAGTTCAGCCCAAACATCCTTTTGAAAAGCAGTTCCCGCAGGGCTTAAGGGCAGGTCAAATTTTTTGCGCTTTAGCGCGAAAAATTCTTCCATTTGCCCTTTTGCGTCTTTCAAAACAGGCGTACAAGAAACTTTTGCATCCTTTATTTTTTCAAAAGAAACCTCGCAAATTTTCCCCTCTTCTTCAACAATTGCCATTTCGCCCAAGATAGTTTTAAAATAAATAACATTTTTCATAATTTCATTATAAACCACACAGCAGGCGTTTTTTATTATGTAACGAAATATTAATGCCATATTCTTAAAGGGCAATTTTTTGGCGTGTGCGGGTTTAAATAGAATGAAGGTAAATCCAAAATCGGAGAAGGTTTATGGCAGTATCAGATTTGAGTCTTATAACAGGTTACAATTCCTTAAATGGCTTGTACAATCCCTATGGTATGGGCTATTTGGGTTATGGCGGAATGTATGGCATGTACGGGTTTTATAACAATGCAAACAAGGAATATGCCAAAACAAATATAGCAAACGGTTATGATGTTTTTGCAACAAGACGCTCTTATATGAGCAAGCCGAATGTTGAAGATTTGGCAAATAAACAGCAGTGCGCCAATGTTTCTTCATTTTTAAGAGCGCGCAGGCCGGATGATGCCGCAGCGCAATTTGAAAGCATTGTGCGTGAAATGAAAGCTTCGCCCAATTTTGCAAATTATTCCGATACGCAAATAAGAAATTTAGTTAGAAATCAATATGCAACTGTGCTGGGCACGGACGTTGTTTCAGATATCCAGGAAACAACATCCCCGCCGCTTTTGCAAGGTTTAAAACAGGGGGTTCCATTGTTTGGAACGTTTTTCGCCCATCAAGACAGCTCTGAAGATTTAATTGCCCAAACAACAGGCACAAAGCGCGAAAGAACAAGCATTTTAAGAAAAGCTTTGGGTGCTGTATCTTCAGGCGCAGTATTTGGCGCTGCTGTGGGCGCTGCCGTTAAAGCTGCGGGACAGTTCAAATACAAAAGCTGGAGATACGTAATGTTTGTAGGTGCTGCCATAAGCGCGGGTGTGGGGTTGATAAAATCTTTAATCCCGTCTTATAAAAAGAAATAAAATCAAAAACTGATACAGAGTCAAAGCATGGTTTAAACCATGCTTTTTTTGGTATAATAAATTTATGAACGAATTTGAAGATAAACTGGAAGAAGTGCAAGCGCGCGCAAACAAGTGCACAAAATGTGCTTTATCCGCTACACGGAACAGTGTTGTTTTTTCAGACGGTGTTCCAAATGCTAAACTTATGCTTATAGGCGAAGCACCCGGCTTTAATGAAGATATGCAGGGGCTGCCTTTTGTGGGGCGTGCCGGGCAGCTTTTGGATAAAATACTTGAAAGCACAGGCTTTTCAAGAAAAGAAAATATTTATATCTGCAACACAATTAAATGCCGTCCGCCCGACAACAGAAACCCTGAGCCCGGCGAAAAGGCTGCCTGCCGCGAATTTCTGGATGCGCAGATTGATATTTTAAAGCCCAAAATAATTTTAATTTGCGGGGCTGTGGCGCTTTATTCCATGCTTGGCATGCAGGGCGGAATTACAAAAGTGCGCGGCAAATGGTTTGAAGGCCCGCATGGCTCTAAGATGATGCCCATTTTTCATCCTTCATACCTGCTAAGATACCCGTCACACAAAAAGGACAGTCCCAAATGGCTTATGTGGCAAGACATTCAAGAAGTCAGAAGGCAATATGATTTACTTTAATTAAGAACTTGCCTTTCCGCTAATTTTTGGAATATAATTTTAAAAGCCATGAAGAAATTTTTTTTATACATATTGCTGGTATTGGCGTTTTCAACGGGTTTAGTTTTTGGGGAAGAAATTAATCTTAAAACGCAAAGGGATGTTAAACTTACGTTTGAGCAGGCTTACGAACTTATGCTCAATAACAACAATGCCCTTAAAGCCATTTATGAAGAAGTGCAGGAAAAACAATATAAGAAAAGCTCTGCGCTGGGTTATTTTTTGCCAAAAGCCGGTATAAACGCTACATACGCAAGGCTTAACGGGGATATTGCAATTCATACCTCAACGCCCCTGGGCAACCTGCAAACACCCATCCAGAGCGAAAACCTTTTTGCAACAACCGTTGGCGCTTATTGGAATGTTTTTACGGGCGGGAAAATTTTGGCTTTAAATTCCACGGCACGCGCCGCTTTAGAAGCCACGAACGAAAAATACAAACTTTTGAAAAACGATTTAACTTATGAACTTGTGAAAAGATATTACGGCCTCAGGCTTGCAAAAGATGTGGCAGAGGTGAAAAAGCAGGTGGCAGAAGGCTTAGGAAAACATTTTGAAGACGCCCAAAAGCTTGAAAAAGCAGGTATAATTTCAAAATCCGAACGCCTGCAGGCCGAAGTTGCCTATAAACAGGCGCAAAGAGAGTATAAAAGTTCTTTAAGGGATATTGAAATAGTATCGCAAGGCTTAAAAGCCCTGATTAAAGAAGACGGCGTAGATGTTTCCGAGATAAGGATTTTGCCCGTTTCTTCCCTGTTTACTTACAAGGAAGAAATTGTGGATGAAGAAGAATTCAAAAAGTGCGCACTTGGAAATAACCCGTTTTTAAAGCAATTGGAGATGAAAAAAAAGATTGCAAAAGCAAAATATCAAAGCGAAATTGCCAATTACAGCCCCGATATTTCGCTTTTTGCCTATGATATTTTAGGCTCAAAAGACTTGAGCGGTCTGGTTCCGCGCTGGACAATGGGGGTAAGCGCCAATATGCTTTTATTTGACGGCTTTTCCCGCTATAACAATGTTAGAGCCGCTAAGGCTTTCAGGAAACAGGTTGATTTTGAAGCGCTTGACGCTTCTGTAAACGTTGAAACCCTTGTGGGCAAGCAGTATCAAGAATTTATGAAATATAAAGAAGAGTACGAAAGCGCCGACACTTCAATTGAAAGCGCTCAAGAAGCCCTAAGAACAGCGCGAATTGCCTTCAGGGAAGGGTTTGCAACGTCTTTATCGGTTACAGACGCGCAATTGGCGCTTGAAGGCGTTAAAGTGACACGTCTGAATGCCATATATAACTACGATTTAGCCCTTGCCGATTTATTAAGAACCGCGGGCGATACTGCAAAAATTCTTGATTATATGTCAAATTCCGAGGCACAAAATTTAAATTAAAGGAGAAAACGTGAATAAGAAATTAATTTTTATAATAATTCCGATTGCAGCAGCGTTGCTGGTTTTTGCTACGGTCTTTACGCTTAAAAAGCATAGCCAGCTTATCATTCAAGGTGAAGTTGAAGTGAAAACCGTTGATATAGCGTCAAAAGTGACGGGACGTATTGAAAAAATCAATGTTAAAGAGGGTGAGAGCGTAAAATGCGGCGATGTTCTTTTATTGGTGGATATTCCGGAGATTGCGGCAAAATCCGCACAGGGTGAATCTGCCCTTGAGATGGCTTTGGCACAAGCCCAAAAAGCCAACAGGGGCACGCGTCAAGAACAGATTGCAATCGCACAAAGCCAAAAAGACCAGGCTTATGCGGGTTTGGAACTGGCAAAAAAGACTTATAACCGTATGTTGAACCTTCACAACGAAGGAGTTATACCCGCACAAAAACTTGATGAGGCGCAAGCGCAATATACAAGCGCCAAAAAGGCTTACGAAAGCGCACAATCCGCTTATAATATGTATTTGCACGGAACAAGGATTGAAGACAAAGAAACAGCGCAGGCAAACGTCCGAAGGGCAAAGGGCGCGCTTGACGAGGTTAATTCGTATTTAAAAGAAAAACAGGTGAAAACCCCCATTTCAGGGGAAGTTTCGCAGGTGAATGTTGAAGAAGGCGAACTTATAAGCGCAGGTTACCCCGTTGTGACCATTGCGGATTTGAATGACGCCTGGGTTGTTTTCAATTTAAGGGAAGATTTGCTCTCAAAAATTAAAATGGGTACAATAATAAGTGCAAAATTTCCGGCACTGGGCAACAAAAAAATAGACTTAAAAGTTACATATATAGCGCCCCTCGGGGCTTATGCCAATTTCAGAGCAACAAAAGCGCGCGGAGAGTTTGATATGAAAACATTTGAAATCAAAGCAACGCCTACTGACAAGGTTGAAGGGTTAAGGGCCGGCATGAGCGCTGTTGCCGAGTGGAATAAAATAAAATGAAAAAGCAAGCGGCAAGGGCAAAAAAACCTTTCTGGGA
>CAZYYK010000092.1:0-3830 GCA_964651135.1 uncultured Gammaproteobacteria bacterium
TATCTCCTGCAATAGGGGCGGTTATTTTCGGGTATGAAGTTGCCAAACAAATGGGCAAAAGGAATCTTTTTGTTGAAAGAAAAGACGGCAAAATGCAGCTAAGGCGCGGTTATCACATTAAAAAGGGTGAGAAGGTTGTTATTATTGAAGATGTCATCACAACCGCGCGCACAATTTTTGAAACAAAAGAAGCCATTGAAGAATTTGAACCCCAAATTGCAGGCATAGGCTGCATTGTGGACAGAAGCCAGGGCAAAACCGGGCTTGGAATTAATTCGCTTTTGAGCGCAGAACCGGTGCTGTACAACCCATACGACTGCCCCATGTGCAAGGCGGGCATTGAAATTGTAAAACCGGGATCAAGAGGAGTGTAATGGAAAATTTAACTGCAATTAAAAACCTTACCACACAAGAGATTTCAGATATTATGCGCTTAGCGCGGGATTTTGAAAATCAAATGGCGCAAAATAATGTTGTTTCAAACTGCAAGGGCAAAAATTTAGCCCTTTTATTTTGCGAAAATTCAACTCGCACAAGGTTTTCCTTTGAAGCGGCAGCGCACAATCTGGGCGTTAGGATTTTTAATTTTAATGAAGGCACATCTTCTTTATCAAAGGGCGAAAGCATTTTGGATACCGTCCAAAACCTTAGTGCAATAGGCATAAACGCTATGGTGATACGCAGCTCCGATAACGGCTTTATAGAAAACATTTTAAAAAATAAGGTTGAGATGAAATTTATAAATGCGGGCGAGGGCAGCTTTTCGCACCCTACACAAGCACTTTTGGATTTCTATACAATGCAAAAACACCTTGGCGATATGAAGGGCAAAAAAGTGGTAATTGTGGGCGATATTGTGCATTCACGCGTTGCAAAATCAAATATAGAGCTTTTATCGCGCTTTGGCGCTGAAATTTTGTGCGTTGCCCCAAAGTATTTTCAAGATTCAACAATAAAAAACATTAATTGGAGCGATAATCTGCCGCAAAGCCTTAAAGGTGCCGATGTTACAATGTGTTTAAGAATTCAAAACGAAAGGCTTGAGGGCAAAATTCCGCTTGACGATTACATTAAAAATTACAGGGTAAGTGCTGAGAACATAAACCCTGCAACGCTTTTAATGCACCCGGGGCCTGTGAACCGTGATGTTGAGATGACATCTGAACTTTTAGACAGCGCTTTGGGGAAAACCGTTCTGGAGCAGGCAAAAAACGGTGTGTATGTAAGAATGGCGGTTTTAGATATGATTTTAGGGGGCAAAAATGTCAAGAATTGTTGAAATACCTGCCTTAATTGATATGCACTGCCACCTTCGAGAGCCCGGCTATGAAAATAAAGAAACAATTTTAACGGGGTCAAAAGCGGCATACAAAGGCGGTTTTAGAACAATTTGCCCCATGCCCAATACCAATCCGCCCTGCGATAGAGCGGAAATTGTTCAGGATATCATCAAAAAAGCTTATAAAGTGCGCATTTTGCCCGTAGCATGCGTTACAAAAAACCTGAGTTCGCTTGAACTTGTGGATTTTAAGGCATTGAAGGCGGCGGGTGCTGTTGCTTTTTCAAATGACGGCCTGCCGATTTTAAACAAAAACGTTTTTAAGGCGGCACTTCAAAGCGGGGAGCTTATAATATCGCACTGCGAGGATGAAGCAGCGGAAGTTCAGTGGCAGATTGAAGTTTTTAAAGATGTGTTAAAAGAAGGCGGCAAGCCCAGCCTGCATTTTGCGCATATTTCGAAAAAAACTTCGCTTGCCCTGATAAGGGAAGCAAAGCTCTACTGCCCCAATTTAACGGCGGAAACCTGCCCGCATTACTTCACTTTTACGAAAGATGATATTACCGAAACGGGCGTTTTTAAGATGAATCCGCCGCTCGGGCGGCTGGAAGATAAAAAAGCCGTAATTGAAGCGGTTTTAGACGGCACAATTGATGTTATATCAACAGACCATGCGCCGCACACGGTTGAAGAAAAGCTTTTGCCATACGATGCTGCGCCAAACGGCATTACGGGCTTCGAAACAGCCCTGGGCTTGGTTTTGCGCACTTTTGACATTGACATTCTGGTTGAAAAAATGGCGCTTAACCCCGCACGCATTTTGAAAATCGAAAATAATCAAAAAATTAAGGTGGATTTAGAAAAAACCTGGGTTGTGAAGGCGGCAGAATTTGAAACCAAATGCAAGATTTCGCCTTATGAAAACATGGAATTAAAAGGAGCAGCGCTTTGAATATAAAAGAAAAAATTTGTTTGGCATTGGATGTTGAAAAATTGGATGACGCCAAAAAATTGGTTGACACCCTTGCGCAACACGTTGGCGTTTTTAAGGTGGGGCTTCAATTATACAGCGCATGCGGCAATGAAATTGTTGATTATATTAAAGAAAAAAACGCTGATTTTTTTCTGGATATTAAATTAATGGATATTCCGAACACGGTTAAAAAAGCAAGCGAAAACATTGTTTTAAGGGGGGCGAACTTCTTTAATGTCCACTGTTTGGGCGGTTTGGAAATGATGAAGGCGGCGCGTTTTGGCGCTGATTTTGCGGCTGATAAAATCGGCAAAAAACCGCCCGTAATTTTAGGTGTGACAATGCTTACAAGCATTTCTGAAGATGTTTTAAATAAAGAACTTGAAATTGATAAAAATGTTTCAGATTATGCAATTAAACTGGCGCTTTTAGCAAAAAAAGCGGGTTTAAACGGCGTTGTTGCGTCTGCGTGGGAACTTGAAAAAATAAAAGCCGTATGCGGCGTACATTTTAAGGTGTTGTGCCCCGGCATTCGCCCTAAAGACGCTGATGTTAATGACCAAAAAAGAATTGCAACACCCGAAGACACCCTCAAAAAGGGCGCAGATTATATAGTTTTGGGGCGCGCGGTGACCTCTAACCAAGACCCTGCGCGTGCAATTCAGAAAATTTATGCTGACATAGAAAGGAATTTATAAATGGCAACTTTAATTATGCGGGATGGAACGGTTATGAAGGGGAGACCCTTTGGTGCTGCGGGTGATACGGCTGGCGAAATTGTTTTTAACACGTCTATGGCGGGTTATCAGGAAATAATTACTGATCCTTCTTATGCAGGGCAGATAATCGTGATGACGTACCCCGAAATAGGCAACTATGGCGTGAACGAGGACGATTTTGAAGCAAACGGGCCTGCCCTAAAAGCGCTTGTGGTAAAGCATTACTGCGATAAGGAATCTCATTATAAAAGCAAAATAAAGCTCGGAGATTATTTAGAGCAAAAAGGCGTTATCGGCATTCAAGGCGTTGACACAAGGGCTTTAACCAAAAAAATACGCGAATGCGGCACTATGAGCGCATTTGTGTCATCCAAAGACCTAAATGACAAGCAAATAAGCGAAAAAATAGGCTTTTTGCAAAATTATAAAGGAAACCCCGATGTTGTTTTAGACGTAACGTCAAAAGAAGCTTACACCAAGGGTGAGGGCGATATTAAGCTGGCTTTTATAGACTACGGTGCAAAAAGCGGGATTTTAAGAAGCCTTTTAGCGCGCGGCTGTGAGGTTACAACCTTCCCTGCAACAGTTGCGCCCGATGAAATTTTGGGAAAATTCGACGCCGTATTTTTATCAAACGGCCCGGGCGATCCGCAAGATTGCAAAGTTGAAATTGAAACCCTTGAAAATTTGGTCGGCAAAATCCCTATTTTTGGAATTTGCCTTGGCTATCAACTTTTAGCGCTTGTTTTGGGCGCAAAAACTTATAAATTAAAATACGGGCACAGGGGCTCAAACCACCCTGTGATTGATTTAAAGACCAACCGCGTTATGATGAGCGCGCAAAACCACGGTTATGCGG
>CAZYYK010000092.1:3840-5557 GCA_964651135.1 uncultured Gammaproteobacteria bacterium
TGACATCCACTTACAAAAACTTGAATGATGGCACTCTGGAAGGGTTTGAGGCTGAAGCACTTCAAATTTATGCCGTGCAATTCCACCCTGAAGCGGCTCCGGGCCCTGGGGAAGCGGATAACATTTTTGACACTTGGGTTTTGCGCATGAGGGAATATTCGGCAGCGAAAGTTTAATTGAGGTAATAAAATGAAAAGAGAAGACATAAAAAAAGTTTTGGTTATAGGCTCAGGCCCAATTGTTATAGGGCAGGCGGCGGAATTTGATTACGCGGGCGTGCAGGCATGCCGTGCGCTTAAGGAAGAAAATATTGAGGTGGTTCTTGTAAATTCAAACCCTGCAACGATTATGACGGATGAGAACATAGCCGATAAAGTGTATATAGAGCCGCTTACGGTTGAAACGCTTGAGCGGATTATAGCTCAAGAGCGCCCGCACGGGCTTATGGCGGCGTTAGGCGGGCAAACGGGGCTTAATCTGGCATGCGAACTTGATGCGGCGGGCATTTTGGAAAAGTACAATGTCGAAGTTTTGGGCACGAACATAGCTTCAATTAAAATGGCGGAAGACAGGGAGCTTTTCAAAAAATTAATGCAGGAAATTGATGAGCCTATTCCCGAAAGTGAAATTGTATCGTCTTACGATGAAGCCAAAAATTTTGCGGACAAAATAGGCTATCCTATAATCATCCGCCCTGCCTTTACTTTGGGCGGTGCAGGCGGCGGAATTGCCTATAATGACGTGGAATATGAAGAAATAGTGCACGGGGGGCTCAGCCAATCGCCCATAAATCAAGTGCTGGTTGAAAAATCAATTGCGGGCTTTAAGGAAATTGAATACGAAGTTATGCGCGATAAAAATGACACGTGTGTAATTATCTGTAATATGGAAAACATTGATCCTATCGGCATTCACACGGGTGACAGCTTTGTTGTGGCGCCAAGTCAGACCCTTACAAACCGCGAATATCAAATGCTGCGCACATCTGCAATGAAAATAATCCGCGCCCTTAAAATTGAAGGCGGCTGCAACGTGCAATTTGCGCTTGATACAATCTCAAACCAATATTATGTAATTGAGGTAAACCCGCGCGTTTCAAGGTCTTCAGCCCTTGCATCAAAAGCCACGGGCTACCCTATTGCAAAAGTTACAACCAAAATTGCCGTGGGTTACAGGCTGGATGAAATTAAAAATGCAATAACGCAAAAAACCGTTGCGGCGTTTGAGCCTGCGATAGATTACGTTGTGGTAAAAATCCCCAAATGGCCTTTTGATAAATTTGCAACGGGAAACAGGCTTTTGGGCACCAAAATGAAGGCTACGGGCGAAGTTATGGCAATAGGGCGCACATTTGCAAACAGCTTTAAAAAAGCTATAACATCCCTGGAAGATAAGCACACAGGGCTTTTACACTATAAATTCGAGAAAATGCCGCTGGATGAACTTATGCGCGATTTAAATATTCAAGATGACAGAAGGATTTTCAGGCTCTCTGAGGCGCTATCGCGCGGGGCGGACGTTGATAAACTTAATGAAATCACCAAAATCGACCCCTGGTTTATAAATCAGATTAAAGATATAGTTGAAGTTGAAAACCAGCTCGGTGCAAAACCTCTTGATTATGAGCTTTACAAAAAAGCCAAAGAATACGGGTTTTTGGATTGCGAAATAGCGCAATATGCGGGGGTTGACGAAAAAAAGCTTGAAAAATTCAATG
>CAZYYK010000092.1:5567-6369 GCA_964651135.1 uncultured Gammaproteobacteria bacterium
GAAGCAGCTTTTAAGATAGTTGACACTTGCGCGGGCGAATTTGAAGCCTCCACGCCCTATTTTTATTCAACTTACAATGAGGAGTGCGAAAGGGCGCAAATGCCGCCGAGTTGCAAGCAAAACATTGTTGTGCTTGGCTCAGGGCCTATTCGCATAGGGCAGGGCATTGAATTTGACTATTGTTCCGTGCATGCGGCGTGGGGAATTAAAGAAAACGGGTATGAATCCGTTATGATAAATTCAAACCCCGAAACGCTTTCCACCGATTTTGATGTTGCCACAAGGCTTTATTTTGAACCTATGCACATTGAACATGTTATGAATATAATTAAAAAAGAAAACCCGATTGGCGTTATGGTGCAATTTGGCGGGCAAACGGCGATTAATTTAGCGCCCAGGCTTCAAGAGCGCGGGGTGAAAATTTTGGGCACAAGCCTTAAAAGTATTGACGCTGTTGAAGATAGGAAGATTTTTGAAAAGCTTTTGTCTGATTTAAAAATTCCGCAGCCCAAAGGAAAAGGCGTGAAAACTGCCGCAGAAGCGCTTGAAGTTACAAAAAAGCTGGGCTATCCCGTTTTGGTGCGCCCTTCTTATGTTATAGGCGGGCGCGGAATGCAGGTTGTGTATAACGATGAGGAACTTTTATCTTATATAAGCGAAGCGCTTAAATTTTCGGGCGATTACCCTGTTTTAATTGACCAGTATTTGGAAGGGCTTGAATGCGAACTTGACGCAATTTCAGACGGCAAAGATGTTTTAATTCCCGGTATTTTTGAACATATTGAGCGTGCCGGTGTGCATT
>CAZYYK010000093.1:0-6015 GCA_964651135.1 uncultured Gammaproteobacteria bacterium
CGCAAAGTGTCATGAACCCGACAGAAATTAAAGCGCCCCAAAAAGAAAATTTTCCCATTTCGCCCAGGCTTTTTTTGCCGTTTGCATAGCCGATTTTAACCGCCATTGCGTTAGATAAAGACAAAGGCACCATAAAGGCAATGTTTACGATTGTTATTATAATATTTTGCGCGGCAGCGTAAAGCCCTGATTTTGTTGCCATAACAAGGGTTACAAAGTTAAATGCGAAAAATTCAATAATTATACCCATAGAAATCGGCAGCCCTATTTTTATAATGTTTTTGTAATAATTGTTGTCTTTATACTCCCTTATTTCATACCTGATTGCGTAATAAATTAAAAGGGAAAGCCCCATAAAGGTGCGTGTTATAACGCTTGCAATTGCAAGCCCCACTATGCCCAAAGAAGGGATTGCCCCCCACCCGAAAGCAAAAAGAAAACACAGCGCTATATTTAAAAATATGCTGAAAATTGTAATTAAATTGGGCACAAAAACTATCTCAAAAGCCTGTAAAAATTCCCTCAAAGCCGCGTATAAATATCCGCCAAAGGTTGAGAGCGCCATAATTAAAGTATATTGTTGCACCAAAGGCACAAGGTTTTTTTCAAGACCTATATGCTGAAAAAGAAAAGCCGCGGCAACTATTACCAGGGTTGTTAAAAAAGCGCTCACCAGAGAAAATTTAATTGTGGGATAAAAATATTTTTTAGCACTTTTTCTTCTTCCCCTCAAATTGGATAAAATTGGCGAAACGCTTACCAAAAGCCCTATGCCGAACATAAAAATAATATTTATAACCGAATTTCCGATACTTGTTGCCGCCAAAACTTCCGTTGAATATTTTGCGGCAACATAAACATCGCCCGCACCTATAAAAACAAAGCCGAAATTCCCCATAGTTATGGGCAAAGCCAGGGCTAAAAGTTCTTTTATATAGTAAATGGGCGTTTTTATTTTTTGCATGGTGAAATATTATTTAACTTCAAACACAACGTTTGCAACAGCCGTAACCTTTTTTTCGATAGTAGAGGTATCGTTAATGCCCCAGTCGCTTACATCCGTTGAATTTTTTTGTGTAATTTGGAAAATGCCCATTTTAACGGATTTAATGCTGCCTGTGCGGTTTTTTGTTGCTTTAAGCATGGCGTTAGCGCGCTCTTTAGCGTCTTTTGTTGCTTGAGATAACAAATCTACTTTTAAATCCGCAAGCTTTGAATAGTAATATTCGGGCTGCATTGAATTTATATCCACTCCCTGAGCGTTAATTGACTGAATTTCGTTTGAAAGCTTCTTGATTTTTTCAACGTCATTCGATGTAATTTGCACTAATTGCGAATATGTGTAGGTTTCCACATTATTTGTTGAATAGCCGGTTTTTGGGTTAAGCGCAAAATTGGGGTAAGATGTAATTGTCGTAAGTTCAATGTTTTGTTCGGTTATATCCTGAGATTTCAGATACTGCACAACTTTTTGAACATCGCTTTTTAATTTATTGTAAGCCGCAGCTTTTGAGGGAGATTTTGTCAAAACTTCAATTCTCCACATTGTTTCGTCAGATTCCACAATTTGATATGCCGAACCCTTGGCGCTTACTTCCCTACGCGCTAAAGTTGATGTTAACATGCCCATTGCAATTAAAACTGCAAGAAATATAACGCCTGATGCCAAAAGCAGCTGAAAATCTTTAAATTTTTGATACATAGTAACAACCCCCGTTATTTCAGATTAAAATAACATAAACAATTATAAAAAACAACGGTATTAAGATTAATAAATTAAAAGTAAAAAACTTTCACAAATTGATTGTTTCAGTTATAATTTTATTGATAGCTATTGGAGAAAGTAAGTAATGCACCATGAAATGGACATCATATTAACGCTTGCGGGGGGTTTATCCGCAGCTTTAATTCTAGGGTTTATTACCCAAAAATTTAAGATGTCGCCCATACTGGGGTATTTGCTTGCAGGAATTCTTGTAGGGCCTTATTCTCCGGGTTTTGTTGCAGATGCTCAAACCGCCTCCCAGTTTGCAGAAATAGGGGTTATTCTTCTGATGTTTGGTGTGGGGCTGCATTTTCACTTAAAAGATCTTATGGCCGTTAAAAAAATTGCCCTTCCGGGCGCTATTGTGCAAATTACATGTTCCACAATTTTAGGGGTTCTTGTAACCCACTTTTTTGGGTGGAGCTGGAGCGCGGGAGTGGTTTTCGGTATTGCAATTTCCGTTGCAAGCACCGTTGTTTTAACAAGAGTTTTGGCGGATAACAGAGATTTGCACACTCCCATAGGCCACACTGCAATAGGCTGGCTTATTGTAGAAGATTTATTCACAATTTTCGTTCTGGTGCTTCTGCCCGCTTTATTTTCGTCTTCCCACGCCTCTTTTGGGGATATTGTCGTTTCTGTGGTGGTAACGTCTTTTAAAATTTGTGCTTTGGTGCTTTTTATTCTAATTGTGGGGAAGAAGCTTCTTCCGCTGTTTTTGGGGTATATTTCGCGCACCGGCACAAGAGATTTATTCACCCTTGCCGTTCTTGTGATAGCTTTAGGGATTTCTTTGGGCGCTGCAAAGCTTTTTGGAGCTTCCATGGCTCTTGGCGCTTTTTTGGCGGGCATGGTTGTGGGACAGTCTGATTTCAGCGCAAGGGCGGCCGCCGAAGCGCTTCCTATGAAGGATGCTTTTGCGGTTTTGTTTTTCGTTTCAATAGGTATGCTGTTTGACCCTGCTTCTGTTGCACAGAATTGGGTTTTAATGCTTGCCACTCTGACTATTGTTTTAATCGGAAAACCTTTAATGGCAATAGCGGTGGTTTTATCATTTAAACAATCCTTAAAAAAGGCTGTTTCAATTGGTATTGCGCTTGCCCAGGTGGGTGAATTTTCATTCATTCTGGCAGCTTTAGGGATAAGCCTGCATGCCCTCCCGCCTGAAGCAACTCAGGCAATAATATTTTCTTCCGTGGTTTCAATCACCCTGAACCCTTTGTTGTATAAAGGAATTAACCCGCTTATCAGATGGGTAAACAGACGCAATTCCGTTGTTCCGCTTGAACAGCTAAATCACGCGAAAAATAACAATTCCGACCCTGATGTAAAAAGAATTATTCTTGTCGGCTACGGACCTGTGGGGCGGGTAATATCAAAAATTTTGGAAGAAAACAGCATAGATATATCAATTATTGAAATGAATATAGATACAACAAGAGAAATCAACAGAAAAAAAACTGCAAGCCTAAGGGCAGTGCACGGGGATGCAACACAAACAGAGGTGCTTGTTCAGGCGGGAATTTTTGAAGCAGAAGCCTTTATAATAACAACTGCCGCGGCAAGTGCAAAAGAAATTGTTGAAGTTGTAAAAGAATTAAACCCGCGGGTTTCAATATTTGTGCACACCACATATATAAGCGAAGCAAAAGCATTAAAAGATAAAGGCATTGACGTTGTTTTTTCGGGCGAAGGGGCTGTTGCGCTTTCTTTATCAACATTTATGCTTAAAGAACTCGGGGCAACGGATGATGAGATAGCGCAGGAGTATCAAAGGTTAAACAAAGAGCTGCTTTAATTAATGTAAATCTAAAGGGCAGCCGTTTTTGTGGAAATTTTCAGGCTCTATTTGCACTGTTGAATGCTCTATATTATATTTTTCCCTGAGTAAAACATTAATTTTTGACAATATCATCTCATAATCTTGCATTTGCGCCACTATATGAGCGCTCAATGATATTGAACTTGAACCGATACTCCACACATGCAGGTCATGCACGCTTGTGACACCTTCAATTTCGCATATGGAATCCTTCAAGCTTTTAAGGTTTATGTGTTTGGGTGCTGCTTCCATTAAAATTTGAACAGCGGAATTTGTTATATTTATGGAACTGTAAAGCACAAGAAGGGCAATAATAACACTTATTATAGTGTCTGCTATGTAAAGCTGCCACCCGTAAATTAAAATTCCCGCAATTATTGCACCCACAGAGCCCAATAAATCGCCAATAATGTGCAAAAATGCGCCTTTTACGTTTAAATTTTCTTTGCTGCCCTGATGAAGAATGCAAGCGCCCGCAATATTTACAATTAAACCGCCCAGCGCAATTACAATCATTATTGGAGCATAAATTTCCTGGGGCGATGTTAACCTTTGATAAGCTTCATAAATAATGGCACATGCAATAAAAATAAGCGCTATGCCGTTTATAAGGGCTGCAAAAATTTCAGCGCGGTAATAACCGTATGTTTTTTCAACAGGCGCTTTTTTTGCAGCAAGCCAGATTGCAAAAAACGAAAGCCCCAAAGCGCCCACATCCCCAAGCATGTGCCCCGCATCTGCTATAAGGGCAAGGCTTTTTGTAAAATGCCCGCCTAAAAATTCTGCAACCATATAAATTGCCGTTATGCAAAGCACAATTAGCAAATTTCTTTTGTTGTGATGTTGGTGCGTATGATGGTGGCTGCAATTTTCGTGTGACATTTTGCCTCCCTTAATTGATGTTAATTATACATCATTTTGAAGCAAAAAGCACACAAGTTTTTGCCTTCCGCAAAATAAAGGCAGCGGGAGCGAATATTAAATTATATTACCTTAGAAATTTGCTTACAAAAGGCGATGATTCACCGCGGCGCAAGAAATGGCCTGAAGGCCCTTCGCCCAAAAATTCGGAAAACCAGGATTCATGCTCTGTTTCTTCATGCAAAATTGCCAAAGCTAAATCATAGGTTCTGTGGTCTTTTCCGTAGGTCATATTGCAAATTTTGTTGTAGCCTGCCATAGCGCAGCGCTCTGCCTTAACTAAAACCTCAAGTATTTCCCTTACGTTATGCCTGTCCTGCGGCAGGTTGGCATGCGGGCAGGACGCATTTTGATAAAATTCTACTAAATTGTCCGGCAATTCGCCCCCGAGTTCATAAATCCTCGGCACAAGCGCTTCGTAATGGTTTCTGTCTTCAATTCTTGCAATTTCCGCTATCTCTTTAAGTGTTTCCCCTTCAAGCCCTATAAGGTTTGAGCGCAGAATAATATAATGGTAATATGTGGACATTTCCGATGCGGCATTGGTAATTAAAAGCTTCAAAAGCTCTTCAATATTAACTCCTGCATCTCTAACAATTTGAATAGCATATTTTGCCATAAAACCTCCTTTTTTGGTTATAATTATATTTTTAATATAAAAATCAGAAACAAAACATTGCCTTGTCAGATAGATATTTATAATAAAATGTTTTTTGATTTATATGGAAAAAACGCTGTAAATAAGTTCGATATTTTCTATATCTAAAGATTTATATTTTTGCTAAAATTTAAAAAATCGGAGGGTTTTAATGTTTTTTTACGCGGATATGCACCTACATTCAAAATATTCCCGTGCAACCAGCAAAAGCTGCAATTTGGAAGAACTTGTGCTCTGGGCGCAAAAAAAGGGGCTAAGCGTTATATCCACGGGCGATTTCACCCACCCTGCCTGGTTTTCTGAAATAAAAGAAAAGCTCACCCCCGCAGGCGACGGCGTTTTTCGCTTAAAAAAAGATATTGAAAGCAAAGTTTTAAAAAACGGCGGTATTGTGAATTTTCTTCTGTCAGTTGAAATTTCAACCATATACAAAAAAGGCGATAAGACAAGAAAAGTTCACCATGTGGTTTTTGTGCCCGATTTTGAGGCTGCCCAAAACCTGAGGCAAAAACTTGGCGCCATAGGAAACATATCCTCTGACGGGCGCCCCATTTTGGGTTTGGATTCAAGAAATTTGCTTGAAATAACACTTGAATCGGGCGAAGGTTCATTTATAATTCCCGCACACATTTGGACGCCCTGGTTTTCCGTATTGGGTTCAAAATCCAGTTTTGATTCTATTGAAGAGTGTTACGATGACCTTGCAGGTCATATTTTTGCCGTTGAAACAGGGCTATCGTCCGACCCTGAAATGAACTGGCGGGTGCCAAGCCTTGATAAATACAGGCTTGTGTCTAATTCTGACGCACATTCGCCTTACAAACTTGCGCGCGAAGCAACGGTTTTTGA
>CAZYYK010000093.1:6025-6283 GCA_964651135.1 uncultured Gammaproteobacteria bacterium
TCAGCTTTGAAATAAAAACTGTTTCAGGTTTATATGAAAGCCTTAAAAACAGGGGAAGGCTATGTGGGAACGGTTGAATTTTTCCCTGAAGAAGGCAAATACCACAAGGACGGGCATCGCAAATGCAACGTTCATCTGAATCCTGAAGAAACAAAAAAGCTTAAAGGAATCTGCCCCGTGTGCCACAGGCCTTTAACAATAGGGGTTCTGCACAGGCTTAACGAACTTGCGCAGCGGAGTGAAGAAAACCTAATTCCG
>CAZYYK010000094.1:0-5440 GCA_964651135.1 uncultured Gammaproteobacteria bacterium
GGGGCACATCAGAAGCACTGACGTTTCTTATGATTTTGGTAATTTTCAAGGTTCAATTTTTATAACAAAATATTCCACACAAAAAATCGACAATATTTATAAAGGCTTTATTTATACCTCTAATTTCTTTGCCCCCAAAGGGATTGCAAAAATTCAGGACGGAAATTTTGAAAATTTGATTGAAAGCACCCTTCTGAATGAAGGATACGCGCAGGATACCGAAGAAAAAAACGCTTTTCTAAGATATAACAAAAAAGAAATAGAGGATGTTATACAAGAAAATACAACAAGTGAAATTGTGATTTTTATGGGCAAAAACGGCAAGGAAGATTTTTCTGAAATTATTGAAAACAAGGCGGTTATAGATATTGACAACCCGCTGGAATTTGACCTTTTATTTTACGCGCTTGACCTTGCACGGCAAAAAAGCCGTGGTGTAACTGTTGTTTTTTTGATGTGCAATGCAAAAATAGTTAATATAGCACTTTGTTTAAAATCGCAAAATATTGAAAACGTTTATTTGAACAAATTCCCAAAATACCACGTAACACCAAGAATCAGTGATTGTTTAAAGGAAGATTTCGGAATTAAAATAATTAATTAGCTTCTTTGGACTTTTTAAACTTAAAAATATCGCTTTTAAATACATTTTCTATAAGCATATTTAAAATATCAAGCTCCAATATTTCACTGCCGTTTTCAAAAAGATCGTTCATTTTATTTTTGATAAATTTAACTGCCTTTTGGAACACTCCGGAATAATCTTTGCTTTTATCTGAAATATCACAGTATGAAACATTTGCAATTTGGCTGAATGTGTCTCTTGAAAGCACTATTTCCTGTGTTGAATCCCAGGGGTTAACAATGGTTACGGTTTTATCATCAACGCTTTTAACAGCGTAAGCATGGGCATTATAAAGCTGAACATCCTTGCCCGAAGCGTCTTTTACGGTAATGCAGGTTCTATCATCGCCCTCGCCCTTAATTGAACAGGCCATTGCCGCAACATTTGGGTTATTTTGGAACTTGTCCAAATATCCTTCTATCTCATCCGGGTCATTTGAAGTTTTGCTTAATTTGCCTGTAAGCAGATAATAAAGCTGCTCTGTATATCCGCCTTGAATAGATTTTGTGCCTGTTTCGCCTGATGTTGTATCACCCACGTAGAAGGGCGAATTTGAAGAAAAATGTATTTTGCCGGAGGCTATATCTTCTCTGAGCTTTTCTGCCGCAAGTTCAAAGGCTAAAACATCGTCATCCCCTTTTGAATAATTGCTGTCATTGTTTGCCCTTGCAAGCTCTTGAGCCGAAACCGTATAAGAAGCCTTCACCCCTTTAAAAGTGATTGTGACGCTGCCGTTTTTGTTAAATGTCATGGCATCTTTTATAGCTTCTGCCCCTTTTTCGCTGTATGAAAGTGAATTTAAACCCGTTAAAAGCCAGCAATCGCCGGTTATCTCGCTTTGTGTGCTTGCATCAATTTTGCCGTCTAAATCGTCTGAAAAGCCCGAAGCGTATCCGCGTTTTTGGCTAAAATTTTTAAAAGGATTATCCTCCGTTAATCTAAAAGGGTCATACCCTTTGGAAGTAGCATCCGCTATAAATTCCTGCCTTGTGTTTTCATCCGTAGAATTGCCAAGCGTATAAGCACGGATTCTGCTTAACAAAGACCCTTTTGCATCGGGGGTAACATTGTTTTTCTTTTCTCCAATAATTTTACTGTTCAATGTATCTGATTTGGCAGAAAGTAAGTCTCTGATTTTCAGCATAAGCCTCTCAATATTTAACAACTATATTATATATAAGTTATATATTTATTAAATATTGCTTATATAGACATAATTTTTTTACAAAAATTCATATTTATATAATGTTTTAAAAACCCCCGTTTTTGGCGGGGGTTTAAAATGTTTTATTCGGCGCTCGGCAAATCTTTAATGCTAAGGCCTATTCTGTGTTCGGCAGGTGTGAATTTTTTGATTAAAACTTCAAGCTCATCATCCACCTTAAATTTAGTGTTTAAATTAATATGTTCGCTGCTTATCTCAGAAGAAGGCAAAAGCGCCTCTACGCCGGGATAAATATTTACAAAAATTCCAAAGGTTGTGATTTTATTAATTATGCCCTTAATAATATCGCCTTCTTTGAATTTTGTTTCAATTTCTTCCCAGGGGTTTGGAGTCATTCTTTTTAAAGATAAACTCACTCTTTTTAGTTCATTGTCAATTTTTATAACTTTGACTTCAAGTTTTTGCCCCAAAGTGATAATATCGGACGGGTGTTTAATTCTATCCCATGAAATTTCAGAAATGGGAAGAAGCCCGTCTATGCCGTTAATATCCACAAACGCTCCAAAATCTGCAATGCGCACTACTTCGCCTAAAATAACGCTGTTGGTTTCAAGGTTTGAAAGAACCTCATCCGCCACCATTTCTCTTTGCTGCGCAAAAACCTGGCGCTGGGATAAGATAAGTTTGTTTTTCTTGGGGTCGGCTTCAATAACCTTAACTTCAACCTCTTGACCAAGCGGCACATCGCTTGTTGCACCCGCCCTTAGTTGAGATGAAGGAATAAAGCCTCTTAAGCCTGCAATCTCTGCAATTAAACCGCCTTTTACGCTTGAAACAATTTTGGCTGTTACTGTTTCGTTTGTTTCTTTCATGTCATTAAGTTTTGTCCAGGCTTGCGCGAAGGATAATTTTTTCAACGATAAAACAGGCATTTCATCGTCTTCTTCATCTTTCATAACATAAAATTCTTTTTCATCCCAAAGCTTGATAACATCTTCGAGATTTTGGCCGGAATAATTCATAATTTCGCGGTTGGGCAAAAACGCTTCTGTTTTACCGCCGATATCCACTAAATATCCGTCCTTTTCTTTTTTTACCACCACCCCTTTAACAACGTCAACAACGTTGAGTTTATAGGTGTACGAACTTTCCAATAACTGTTCGAATTCTTCTTTTGTCATAGATTCTGTCATTTCTTTATAAGTCTCCTTTCAAGTGTTCTTATTTCTTTTAAAATTCTGTTTATAATGTAATCAGGCGTGGAAGCGCCTGCTGTTATTCCTATATTTTGGGCATTTTCAATTACATCTTCATAGTTTTCTATTTCATTATCATTTTCAATATGCAAAGTGCGCGTAATGCCCGATAAAATTTCCGCCAAATGGCTTGTATTGGCGCTTTTTTTAGAGCCTGCAACAATCATAAGATCAGATTTGTGCGCCAAATTTTTAGCTTCAATTTGCCTTAGGGTGGTTGATGCGCAAATTGTGTTTATAATTTTTAATTCTTTTGAAATAGGAATTAAATAATCTGCAACTTCTTTTAAATATTCTATTTTTTGAGTGGTCTGAATTACAACCGCAATTTTTTGCTGCCTTTTTAATTCATCCTCAATGCCTTTTAATTTTGCAATATTAACCGCCACAAAAACATTTTGGGAATTTTTGGCAAACATCCTTGCATTTGCTTCAATTGCCATAACTTCAGGATGTTCCGCCCTGCCTAAAATAATTAAATAATAACCTTCATGCGCAAGTTCAATTGCCTTATTTTGCACTTTTTTAACGTCGGGACAGGTTAAATCCACAATTTCATAACCTTTGTTTTTAATATCTTCCAAAACCTCATAAGACGCCCCATGGCTTCTTATAACGCAAATTCCGCTGCCGTCTTGGGGAAGACTGTCAACGGTTTTAATTCCCAGCTCTTCAAGCTCTTTAATAACTTGAGAGTTGTGAATAAGTTCGCCCAAAACGTAAATATCTTTATCGGGGTTTTCGCACTTAAGCTTTTTTACGGTTTCAACAGCGCGTTTAACGCCGTAGCAAAAGCCTGCATGTGATGCGAGTTCTATATTTTTTACGGTGATATCAATCACATCCTTTTTTATGGAGTCGCACAATTTTATTTGTGCGCTAAAAACATTTAAACACAAATATATTTTTGGTACAATAAAAATATAAAAAGGTAAAAAAGGAGTTGTGTGATGTCAAATTCTAAAGAAGATATGATGTATTGGGCAAAACGCTTGTACCAAAAGGGGCTCATGCCGGGCACAACAGGCAATATGAGCGTCAGGCATGCAAATAATATTTTAATTTCGGCAGCAGGTGTGTGCTTGAATGATATGAATGATAATGACATTACACTTATTGATTTTGAGGGTAACAAACTTGAAGGAGATAAAAAACCGTCTTCTGAAAAACATCTGCATGCAAGTATTTATTTAAAAAGAGATGATATTAAAGCAATTGTGCATTCGCACTGCCCTTATATAGGCGCTTTTGCACTTGCACGATGTGAAATGAAAGAGCCCGTAATTCCTGAATTTATATATGATTTTGGCAAAGTGCCAGTAGCGCCTTACTGCACCCCTTCAACTTACGAATTGGCACAGATAACCGCACAGTATTTCAAAAAACACAACTGCGTTTTAATGGCAAGCCACGGGATTGTTGCAGGGGGTGAAACTTTGCAACAGTGCGTTTATGCCCTTGAAGCCCTAAAGGCTTACGCACAAGCTTATTTCGCCGCGCAAATGCTTGGCGGAGCAAAAAAATTAAACAAAAAACAGATTAAAGAAATTGAAAAATTAAAAAGCAGATAAATGCAGCCTTTTTTATTATTGTCCTTCAGTTTCTTCTTTCTTGGCTTCGGCTTCATCCAAAACTTTTTGAACAGCCTGCGTAGAGCTTGTCAAGCCTAGACCTGTAAAAGGGCTTTGGGTAAAACTGAAGCCCGCAGAAGAGCCAAAGCTGAAATCATACGACTGGAAGTCTCCAAATCCGTAACCAAAGCTGCCTGTAGAGTTTGAACTGCCTAAAGGATCGTAACCTGTGAATAAAGTTCCGTTTGAAGTTATGCTAACGGGATTATAAGATGATATTCCCGATGTACTTGTACTTAAAGCCCCGAAGGGATCATAGCCTGTGAATAAAGTGCCGCTTGAAGTTGGGATACTTGCAGCGCCGCTTGCTGTACTTGCAGGGGTTTGCGCTTTTGTTATATTCCCGTTTTCATCAACAGTAAGATATATTTTTAAATCAGGCGCGCCTGATGCGGTATCTTCATTTTTCAAGGTTATTTCTTTTGCGCTGTTATAACTTAAAAGAAAATCTTTATCTGTGTCTGCGCCGAAATCAGCCGTTGCATACTTGCTGTTTATAAGAAATGTATCTTTGCCGTCCGCGCCTACAGCTGTGTTTGCGTCTTCTTTTGAAAGTTCTTCATCATTTATTACAGATAGTTTTCCAATATTTTGCAATTCCATCCTTGCCCGACGAAAGGCAACCTTTTTCGCGTTCACGTTGTCGGCAGTATGGTGGGCGTAAAATTCTTCGCGCCATTGCTCAAGGGACACCGTGTACCGGTTGTACCGGTCAAGTACCGCTCCCAATGAATCAAGTGCATACTTCAGAGAAGGGGTGAGG
>CAZYYK010000094.1:5454-6244 GCA_964651135.1 uncultured Gammaproteobacteria bacterium
TTCCTCTTGCCCAGGCGTATTGTCCGGCTCCACCACACAAGAGGTTACAGGCTCACCGTCAGCGTCATAGCCGAGCCCCACAGATTTGAGACGGAAGCCACGGCGCAGCCCGTCTCGGCCTTCCTTAGATTTCGCCAGTCGCCAGTAACGTGCATCGCCGTTGCGACCCACCTCAATAACTGCGTCCATTGCGGCGTAGAGCGACGAATGACCGCGCAGGCCCTTAGAGGCATCCTTGCCGCTGTGATGGACGATAACCACCAGCCCATTGGTAATTTGTTGCAGCCTCTTGGCGGCTTCCAGAATCAGGCCCATGTCCCGGCTTGAGTTTTCATCCAGACCCGGGGAAGCGGCGTTCATGGTGTCGATGAAAACCACTGCCCCTTGGGGGATGCCAGCCGCGAGGGCTTCAACGTCCTCAAGGATGTGAAAGGGCTCAATGACAAATTGTACGTTGTTGGGAAATTCTCGTTTTTTATCCATTTGCCAAGCCGCCAGCCGTAAGCGCAAGCTGCCCTCTAGGTTTATGTAAACCACAGGCGTGGCTCGAACCTTAAAATTAAACCATGGGATGCCCTCGCCCATCCCAAATACCATATCAAGAACGAGGAAAGACTTACCACTACCAGAAGGGCCGTAAATGACTACGACCCCTCGCGGGGGCAAAATGCCCTTCACAATGTCAAGTTGCTGCGGCATGGCGAGGATGTCAGCAGCACAGAGCGCGGTGAATCTCCGAAGGGTTTTTTGGGGGAGCGAATCACGCCCTTCAACCTCTGCCGGGCAGGCG
>CAZYYK010000095.1:0-6196 GCA_964651135.1 uncultured Gammaproteobacteria bacterium
GGTAAAAACCCTGGTTAACTATGGTTGCGAAATGAGCACAGAAAATTAGGCGTCTTAATCTGTTGTTTTGCACAAAACAACCTGCCCCAAAGGCATTTGAATGCCAAGTTCATCAAACTTGTTTTTAAGCATTAAAGTAAATGTTCTATGAACTTTTGCCAGGTAAGAAGGCGTTGTTTTAATGCGGCATATTATTGTAATTGAACCTGCATCAAATTTATCCATGCCCAAAACTTCAATAGGGTCAAGAATTTTAGTTTTAAAATCTTTATTCTGTTTTAATTCTTCGCCCAAATCCTGTAAAATTTTTGTAATGCGCGCTGTATCTTCTTTGTGCGATAGCGTAATATTAAAAACGGCATAAGAAAATTTGCGGCTTTTATTAATTACTTTGGCTATCAAAGAGTTTCTGATGTAATGAACAGCGCCGCTTGCATCCCTTAAAATTACCATTCTAAGGTTGACTTCTTCCACTGTTCCCTCGGAGCCGTCTATTGCAATGTCATCCCCAACCCTTATTTGCCCTGAAACCAAAATTAAAATTCCTATTATAATATCTTCAACCACTGTTTTTGCGCCAAAACCTATTGCAACACCCGCAACCCCTGCTGTGGCTAAAAGCGGACGTATATCCACACCCAAAGCCTCCAGGACATGGAAAATTCCCAAAATAATCAAAACTGCATCTACAATAGAAATTGCAACTGTTTTAAAAGTGGCAAGCTGCTTTTTGTTTTCCGATTCTTTTGTTCTTTTGATAATTCTTTCTATAAAGCTTGCTATAAAAACGTTTGCTATTTTAATTATTACAATAAAAATTAAAGCGGCAACGAATGCGTGGAAAAAATTATTTTCCATGATGTTTTTAAGTATTTCTAAAAAGTCGTTCATATTTTCCTCCTTAATAAGTCATCGAATTTTCCAATAAAAGCCTTGCGCCGCAATAAAGCCCTGATGCCATTGAATTGCAGCTTTTTTCAATACCCTTTTTGTTTGCACCTGTTTTGAAAGAATGGCCGAGCGGATACACCGCGGCAGCATCCGGGTGAAGATAAAATTTAAAAAGATCGCGCCCCATAACATTTGGTTTTTTATTCCCGTTAGTGTCAACCCAAATATAGGCGCAAGTTTCCTTGTTTTTTACGCAATTCGGGTCTTTGATTTCAAAAATTACAGAAGCGCCGCTAACCAGAATATAGCTTTTGTACATCCCTTGAGGAATTTGCACGGGCTTGTTGTTTAGGCCGATATAGGAATTTTCCCAGCAGCTTTTATCGTTTTTGTCGCATTCTTTTAAAATCATTATGTGGGGCTTTATGTATTTATCAAAAACGCTATCCGTGCCCGAGTGCCAATTCCATTGGTCTATTGAACCGTTTTGCGCTATTGAAGATTGCAGCATGGTGTTAAGGTTGTTGTAAACATTCACAAAACTCACATAATAAAGATTTTCTTGAATACCCGCAAAAGACGGAAGTGTTAAAAACCCCAAAATAACCCCTGCTAAAAGCTTTTTTTTCATTTTACCCCTTGTTTGATGCAATATTAGCAAAAACGAAAGCCAAAAGCAATAGCTGTTAGGTTAATCCTTAAGCCATTTTGTATAATAACAGGGCGGCGTTTTGCACCAATAGCTGTGAACTATCAGATAATCGGGCGCGGGCAGAAGCCTTATCGGCATAATATTTATATTGCATTCGTCCAATCTACCGTTTTTGTTGCTTTGTGTTTCTTCCCAATCACAGTTTGTTGCTGTTGAAATAAAAGGAAATCTGTCTATTCCCAATCGATTTGGCTTTTTGTTACCATTTGTATCCACTATAATAAATGCTCCGGCAGTAAAGCCGTCGCCTATAAAACCCCAGCTTCTGCCTTGGGAATCTATAAATGTTCTATTGCTGACATTTGTGCTGGGATAATTTTCTGCAAAAAACCCTTCGGCATTTGTACTGTTGGTAAAGCATTCGTAAACTGTTTGCGTATTACAATTTTTTAAAATTTTAAAATAATTTTGAAAATTAGAAAAGTCATTTGTTGCCATCCCGCCCTCGTATCTGCCTCTTCTTACTTCAATTTCACTGTTTGCCGCCATTAGGTTCCAGACACGTGAAGCATCGGAATAAGCTTTTTTGTAAGCTGCTTTAAATTGTGTTTCCTGATAGTTTTTAACAACCGTAGGAATTGTAAGCGCTGCAACAACACCGATAATTGCAAGTGTTATAAGGACTTCCGCTAAGGTGAAGCCTTTTTTCATATATTCTCCTTTTATTTGTATTATAGACTATTTTTTGAAATTGGGAAATCTTAATTCTTTATTTTCCTATACAAAAATTTTCAAAAATATTGTTTAAGATATCATCCGTCATAACTTCGCCCGTTATTTCATCAAGCGCCAAGAGCGCGCCTTTAACATCAATTGAAATTAAATCTTGCAGCTGTTCACATTGCGCTCCCTCAATTGCCCGCTCAAGCGCTTGTTTTGCTTCATTAAGGCGGCCTTGCTGTCTTTGGTTTGTGGAAAATTCTGTTTCAATTTGATTTATTCCCATAACTTTTTTATAGATTTCATCCTTCAGTTCTTCAAGCCCTTCTTCGGTTTTAGCGCTTACGCTTAAAACATTTTCGCTCTTTTTGATATCTGATTTTGTGCCGATAACAATTCTTGGCATATCTTTAAAATCTTCAAAAATTTCCTTGTCACAAACCCTTAAGCCAAGGGAAGAATCGAACAAACAAAGCACTAAATCAGCCGACTGGGCATATTTTCGGGCATTATCTATCCCTATTTTTTCAACCGTGTCAGTGCTCTCACGCATGCCTGCGGTATCAATTAAAGTAACGCTAATTCCTTTAATATCAAGCGTTTCTGTAATAGCATCACGCGTTGTGCCTGCAATATCGGTTACAATGGCGCGTTTTAGGTTCAAAAGTGCATTAAATAAAGAAGACTTCCCCACATTCACATTCCCTACAAGCGCCACCTTAATGCCCTGGCGCAAAAGGTTATGGGCGTTTGCGGATTTTAAAATACTATCAATTTTTTTAACAGCGCCCATGCAAACATCCGTAATCTCTTTATATTCAACCTCCCTGACGTCTTCAGGGAAATCCAAAGACGCTATTATTTTTGAAAGCAGGTTTTTGATATCTTCCTTAATTTCATTGATTTTAATGCTTAAAACGCCTTCTAAATTGTGCGCGCAGGCATGGGCAAATTTTGAAGTTTTGGCATTAATTAAATCCAAAATAGCTTCAGCCTGGGTTATATCTATTTTATGGTTTAAAAATGCGCGTTTTGAAAATTCGCCCCTTTGTGCCATTCTTGCACCACCTTTAAGGCAAAGCGCAAGTATATCCTTTAAAACAACGGGTGAGCCGTGGGTTTGAATTTCCACAACATTTTCGCCCGTAAAACTTTTAGGGGCGCAAAATGCAAGCAAAACAACCTCATCAAGCTTTTTCCCGTTATCTGAAACCCAGCCGTGATTTATAAAGTGTGGTATTATTTTCTTAGAGAATATTTTTTGTGCAATTTCAATTGCCCCATCTCCGCTTAATCTTATAATTCCAACAGACGAGGCACTTAGGGGAGTTGCCGCAGCACAAATTGTATCAAAAAAATTTTCCATGCTTTTATCATAACATGTTTAGTGTAAAATGTAATATTATATAAAATGTAAGAAGGAAGTAACCAATGGATTTTGTAACATTAACAATAGATGTATTAAAGTTTTTTGCTAATATAGTGGGGAATTGGGGCATTGCGATTATAATTTTGACAATTATTGTAAGAATTTTATTGTGGCCGTTTAACGTTTCGCAGCAGCGCTCAATGAAAACAATGCAGGCTTTGCAGCCTAAATTAAAGACTATACAGGACCGCTATAAAAGCAATCCCGAAGAAATGCAGCGCAAAATGATGGAATTTTACAAGGAAAATAAATTTAACCCCATGGCGGGCTGTTTGCCTTTGCTTTTGCAGCTTCCGATTTTTATTTTGCTCTACACCGCCTTGATGAGCCCGCAATTTATAGCGTTGGCGGGCAAAACAAACTTTTTGTTTGTTTCAAGGCTTGATGCCACCATTAAAAGCAATGCGGGCACCTCTTTTGACGGAAAATTCTCCGCCGGCAAATATGATAAATTTGCAACGGATAAAATTGCAACTGTTTATCTGCAAAACGGTGAAACTTTAGATAACGTTAAAATATCCCAGCCCACAAAAGCTGTTGAAATTCAAGGCGAATTAGAACCCGGCAAACCCGTTGACTTTAAAATTTCTTTGGACAGCCTTAATTTAAAATTCTCTCAGCTTGATTTAATTGAAAAAGCTGAAATTAATATTTTAGACCCTGCCACAAAAGAAACAGAAAAAATTGACTTTATAAGAAGCGGAAACCTTTTAACGGCAAGCGTTCCAACCGTTGAAGTAAAAGAAAATATACACTATGACGTTATCATGCTTGTTTTATTGTTCGGGCTTACAATGTGGCTTTCAACAAAGGTGATGACGGCTGCAAACAAAAATCAGCCGCAAGACCCCACACAACAGGCTCTTCAAAAATCCATGGGAACTTTTATGCCCATTATGATTGTGGCAACGTTTATTTTCATCCCCATTCCTGCGGGCGTTCTTTTGTATCTTGTTACAAGCAACGTTTTTCAAATTGCGCAGACTGTTATAATTAATAAACAGCTGGAAAAAGAGGATGTAAAAAACGGCGTTTCAACAAGCCAAAACGACATCAAAGACGCCAAAAAAATTGAAGCCAAAGAAGTAAAAGATGTGAAAAATTAGTTTTTTATGGAAGCGTTATCCCACCTTGATTTAAAACAGCTTGAAGAATTGGCGCAAAATTTAGACGAACCTAAATTTCGCGCTAAACAGTTGCATGACTGGATTTGGGTGAAATCCGCCAAAGATTTTGACCAAATGCATAACCTTTCAAAATCGTTCAGGGAAAAATTAAAAAAATGCGCCGTTATAACAAATACAAAAATTAAAACAAAACAAATAAGCAAAGACGGCACGGTTAAATATTTACTTGAATTTGAAGACGGCAATTGCGTTGAAACGGTTTTAATGCGCTTTGATAACAGGGCAAATTTAACGGCATGCGTGTCATCGCAAATAGGATGTCCCATCGGGTGCGCTTTTTGCGCCACGGGAAAGGGCGGTTTTGTAAGGAATTTGACCCCCTATGAAATAACCGAGCAGATTTTAACCATTCAAAAAGATACAGGGCTTAAAATTACAAATGTTGTTTTTATGGGGCAGGGCGAACCTTTGAACAACTGGGAAAGCGTTTATCGCGCAATTGAAATTATAAATAATGACCTTAAGATAGGAATAAGGCGCATAACCGTTTCAACCTGCGGCATTGTGCCTAAAATTTATGAAATGTGCAACATGCCGCTTGTGCCCACCTTGGCAATATCTTTACATGCGCCAAACACTGCGCTGCGGCAAGAAATCATGCCTGTTGAGAAGAAATATGATATGGCAAAATTAAAAGAGGCACTTAAGAATTATACGGAAAAAACAGGCAAAAGAATAACCTTGGAATACGTTTTGCTGGGCAATTTTAATGATACGCCCGAATGCGCGCTTGAACTTTGCAATTTTATAAGGGATATTAAGTGCAATGTGAATTTAATTCCTTATAACCCCATAAAAGAGGGCGAATATAAAAAGCCGGACAGAAAAGATGTTATGAAATTCAGGTATATTTTGGAAACGTCAGGCAAAAAGGTGACTGTGCGCCTTGAAAGAGGTTCTGATATTGACGCTGCCTGCGGTCAATTAAGAGGGAAAAAATTTAATTAGCAAAAAATATTGTTTTCGGGTTTTATAAAATAACAGCTGTTTAGGAGAAAAAAATTGAAAATTGATGCTACAAGTTTTGCGGGATATCAAAAACCCGTGATGCAGGAAGTTAAAAAAGAAAATTGCACGAGTTTTATTCTTGAAGGATACGGTTTAAAGACCCCTGTCGTGCAGCTTGATTGTTATGAAAAAGGTTTTGTTGTAAAACACGGTGGTGCAGTGCAGGGTGTATACGCTAAAAATCCTAAGATTGATGATATGGTGCATATTATACCGTCTGCAAACTTAACGGATAGAGGATGCAGTACGACAATTGCAAAATATTCTGCAATAGCGTAATTACCACGGATAATCAGCCTTAATCTGCCA
>CAZYYK010000096.1:0-6191 GCA_964651135.1 uncultured Gammaproteobacteria bacterium
CTTGCTATTATCGGCGTTGTTGCAGCACTCACAATCCCCACCGTTGTTCGCAATTATCAAGAACTGCAATATAAAACAGCCTACAAAAAAGCGTATTCGGATTTATCAAGAGCCTTTGCAAGCACAGTTGCATTTGGTGAACTTCAATCCAGAGCCAATCAGTATGATGCTGTAGCAACTCAATCCGAGTGGAATATTATGAAGACAAATTTTAAAGCAATAAAAGAATGTTCTTCAAATAATACATTTTCCTGTTGGGTTGACGCGGATAGGGTTTGTACAGGCTGCGGCAGTGAAACGTCTCCAGGCGCACCCAGCGGCGCGAACGGAGCCTTTATCGACGCTTCGGGGCGTGCCTGGGCACAATACAATACTGCGGAAAATATATACCTTGTCGATGTTAACGGGGACAAAAAGCCGAACCAATTTGGCAAAGACAGGTGGATGTTTACTCTCAGGGATGCTCAAAACAATAGAACGACGGAGGGGCTGCCTATGAAAGTCTCACCGTTTATTCTGAGTGATTATTTAACCAAAAATACCTGGTGCCAGCATCCACCCTGTTATTACAAATCATGGCTTGTTAAATAATTTGTTACAAAATATTACAATTTCCCCTTAAACCCTTAACTTTATACTAAAAGATTCCGTTAATTAGTGTATAAGACAAGGGTTAAAGCGGCATGATTGAATTAAACATAGATTTATCATATCTGGCAAAATACTTTGAGATAGGCTCTCAGAGCATTAAACAGTATTCAACCAAAAGCATTGATGAACTTATGCAGGCTGAAGCCGAAAACGGCAACAAAAAAGCCGCAGGTTTTGAAGACTTCCTAAAAGACCCCGAAAAAGTTGCCGAACTTTTCCGCCTTGCAGATGCCACAAACCGCTTTTTAATCATACAAAACCTGTCTGAAGATGATTTATCAGAACTTTTGCAGTATCTGAATAATGAAGATTTAATTTGGGGTTTAAAATATTTTTCCCCGGATAAATTGGTTGAACTTATGCAGGAACTTCCCCAGGAAGAGCTTTTGAAGATTGTTTTGGAAAAGTTTCCGACCGAAGTTATCATAATGCATATGGAAAAAGAAGAACTGAACGGATTTTTGAACAACGAAAAGGTTGAAAAACAAGATATAATGCAGGTTTTTGAACAACTAAAACCTGACCAGTTTAAAGTTTTAATGACACAAATTTTTGGTGCGCAGGCACAAGACCTTGCAAACAGGGAAAAAATCATGACAACCCTTGGAAACCTTGATGATAAAGAATTCATGAGAACAATTGACAAGTTTGACGATAACGGCAAGAGATTTATTGTGTGGAACTTGATAAACAATGATGAAAAACTTATAAAAGAATTCAGCAACGAAACGCTTGCGCGCCCCTTCGGCTTCCTTGAAAAAGGCGATATTTTAAAATCTTTGAACGATTTAGATGAAGAATTTGTGCGCCCTATGGTGGAAGAGCTGCCCACAGATTTAATTCAAATTATAGCAACGCAAATTGACCCGAGCGTTTTTGCAAAAGTGCTTACAGAAAACTATGCCGATATTTTGAAGGATATAGGAGTGTAAAATTTTAGGGTCTGCCTTGTAAAGAAATCATCCTTTTGCAGGTTTTGCTTTTTTGAAAAAATCATTAACATGAAAGCAGGTTATTTAAGAAGGAAGATTACCATGAATTCAAAATTAAGCGGTGCGGGAATTTTTGCACAGGCGCTATCTGGCTTAAACAGCAGTTACGGCACAATTTTAGCAAGAGTATTAAACAACGACAACACAAAAACAGGCATATCTTTAGACGATATTTTAAGCACATCTTCAACTACACAAAATCTTGTAAGCGGAACAACATTTTCATCCTATCTTTCTTCCAGTTTTTCTGCGATAGATAAAGACGGCGATGGCAATGTTACATCCCAAGAACTTACAATATACAGCAATAACCTTTTGCAGCGCGGCATGACGCTTGAAGAATTAATTCTTTTAGCTTCACAATACGGAAGCGCCGGCGAATCTTTGCAAAAAGTTATAGATAATTTTACTGAAATTGACGCTAACCACGACGGCAGAGTAACGCAATCGGAAATTTCGGCTTACGGAGTTGACGAGCAGATAAGCGAGAAAAAGAAAGATTATCCGAAGTTTGATTCGGAAAAATTCTTTTCATACTACAACTAAACCTTAACCCCCATAAGCGTTTGCGCACTACAACTAATTTTTAAAAAAACTTAACTTGCAGCGGCCATATATTTTTTCTTTGAAAAGCTTTTTGTCAAATTCATTATCAATTTGCGCGGGAAGCTTTTTTGTTTTTTCACTTTCGAAAACCGCAACCCCTTCTGGCGCAAGGTTTTTAAGCGCCGACATAAGAATTTCATTGTAGCTGTACTTGAAATCATCATCGCACCAGGGCGGGTCAATGTAGATTACATCAAATTTTTGCGCGTTTGTTTTTAAAAATTTCATGCAGTCACAAATAATTAAATCAGGCTTGATGTTAAGCTGGGCGTAAGTTTCTTTTATTGTTTTTGCGCTATGCCTGTTTTTTTCTAAAGAAATCACACTAAATCCGCGCGATTTAGCCTCAATGGACATAATTGCGCTTCCCGCAAACAAATCAAGGAAAGTTAAACCTTCAAAACCGCCAAAGTGGGAAAATAACACATTGAAGACGCTTTCACGCACTTGAGAAAGCGTTGGCCTGACGTCTTTTGCAATTTTTACTTTAAGCCCCTTAAATTGTCCACCTGTCACATGCATTTTTCTGATACCTTTTGCATAATATTAGCATGAAAAAACGGATTGTAATAATAGGCGGATGTGCAGCAGGGCCTAAGTGCGCCGCAAAATCACGCAGATTGGACGACAGCACTGAAATTCTATTGTATACGCAGGGCGAAAATGTTTCTTATTCCGCATGCGGCCTTCCATATTATATAGGCGGTGCGGTTAATGATATTAATGCATTAATTGCACGCACGCCCGAAGAATTTGCACAAAACGGTATACAAATTTTTTTAAATCACCAATGCAGCGAAATTTTGCCCGGCACAAAAGAAGTTATAGTGAATGATGAAAAAATTTCCTATGACGAGCTTGTGCTTGCAACAGGCGCTGTGCCTTTCATTCCGCCCATTAAAAATGTCGGCCTCAGAAATATTATGAAATTAAGGCTGATTCAAGACGGTATTGCCGTTAAAGAATTAATGAAGGAATCAAAATCTGTTTTAATTGTGGGCTGCGGCTATATTGCCATTGAAATGATTGAGGCATTTTTAAAAAACGGGCTCAAGGTTTATGTTATTGAAAGGTCCAAGCATATAATGTCGTTTTTGGATGCCGACTTCAGTGATATTGTTGAAAAATATATATTAGAGCGTCATGGCGCTTCTGTTGAAATTATAAAAGATGAAGTTATTGACGAATTTTTTGGCGACGGGAAATTTGAGGGAGCAATTACAAATAAGGGGCGCGTAATTGAAGCAGATTTTTGCCTTTTGGCAACAGGTGTACGCCCAAATGTTCAATTGGCACGCGATTGCGGCATTGAAATTGGCGTTACGGGTGGTATTAAAGTGGATAACAAAATGCGCACAAACATTGAAAATATTTGGGCAGCAGGAGATTGCACGCAAAAACATTGCCTTGTTGCAGACTTGCCTGTTTACATCGGGCTTGGATCTGTTGCAAATAAAGAGGGCAGAGTTTGCGCCATTAATATGAACGGCCAGGAAGAAGTATTGCTTGGCGTTTTGGGTTCAGCTATTACAAAATATTTTAACTACACAATTTCTGTCACGGGAATTACCCAAAAGCGGGCAGAAAGCATTGCCGCACAGGTTAATTATGACCTTATTACAACAACTGTTACAAAAATGGATAAAGTTGCCTACATGCCGGATGTGAAGCCAATAACCATAAAGCTTGTGGCAGATAGAAATTCCGGCCGCATTTTAGGTGCGCAAGGTGTGGGCGAGGGGGATGTGGATAAGCGCATAAGCATTATAACTTCAGCACTTCAGAAAAAAATGACCGTGGATGAACTTTTACATCTTGATTTAACTTATACCCCGCCGACTTCAGGAACAATTGACCCGCTTTTAACGGCATGTTACGAGTTAAAAAAGCAAATGTAATTACTTGATATAATCAAAACCCAAGTCCATTGTGCCGGCATTAACGGGCGCGCTTGTTGACACTATATCAATACCCAAAGCAGCGTAATCACGCACGTTTGCAAGTTTTATGCCGCCCGATACTTCAATAATTGTCTTGGGGGACGCGGTTTTTATCATCTCAACGCACGTAAAAATCTCGTCCGGCGCCATATTGTCAAGCATTATAATGTCAACACCTTCTTCCAGACATTCTTCTACCTGTTCTATGGTGTCGCATTCCACTTCCAGCTTGTGTATATGGGATAATTCCTTTTTTATTTTATTAACCGCTTTTTTTATTGAATTGTCGCAAAGCGCAATGTGATTGTCTTTTATCATAACGCAATCACACAAACTAAAGCGGTGCAAGCTTGCGCCGCCCACTAAAAGGGCGTATTTTTCAAATAGCCTGAAATTAGGCGTATTTTTTCGGGTGTCCGATATTTTAACCCCGGTACCTATTACCGCATTAACGTAATCCTTTGTCAGAGTAGCAATAGCGCTCATTCTTTGCATATAATTAAGCGCAAGCCGCTCCCCTGTTAAAATTGCGCGTGCAGGACCCTTAATTTTCGCTATTTTATTACCGCTTTTAATCAAATCACCGTCTTTAAAATAAAATTCAATATCAACTTTGCCGTTGCCCAAAATTTCAAAAACAATTCTAAAAGGCGTGCAGCCGCATAAAATTCCATTTTCCCTTGTTCTTAAAAATACCGTAAAACTGCCTTTTTCTTCACATAAATAATCAGTTGAAATATCGCCAAAGCCGATATCTTCTTTGAGCGCGGATTTTACGTGTTCTTTTACTATAAAATCATTTAATAAAAAGCCCGTCATTTTCTTCAGCCTTTTGGATTTCCTTATTTTGTACATATTCTGAAATATCATCAGAGCGAAAATGCGCGCCCACAGATTCTTTTCGCTCCAGCGCGCTTGTTGTTATTGTTTTTGCAACTTCAATTAAATTTCTCAGTTCATATTCGCGCCTGTTTTGGCATTTATGTTTTTCTTTAAAAATTCTTTCAATCTGCAAAATTTCCATTTGTGCGTTTAAAAGTTTTTCCCTGTTTCTTACAATCCCAACGTCTTGCCACATTATATCCTGCAGCTTTAAAATAAGCCCGTGTGCGTCTATATCTTTTGTTTCGCAGTCCTGTTCGTATAAATCTAAAAGCCTTTTAACGCTTTCATCTATGCTTTTTGGCGCATCAAGGTTTTGATAACTTAAATTATCCGAAAGCGCCCAGGCGCAAACAACGCATTCCAACAGGGAATTAGAAGCAAGGCGGTTAGCCCCGTGCAGGCCTGTGCAGGCAACTTCGCCTATCGCATAAAGGTTTTTTATGGTTGTTTCGCCGTTTGTTTTTGCCCTAACGCCGCCCATGCAATAATGTGCCGCAGGCGCCACGGGTATGCGGCAGTTTCTTAAATCAACTCCGCTTTCTTCACAAACTTTTGAAATGTTTGGAAAACGTTTTTGAAATTTTTCAAGGCCTATGGATGAAATATCTAAATAAATTTGGCCGTTTTCTTCAAAAACCGCCCTGGTTACAATATCTCTGGGGGCTAATTCGGCTCTGGAATCGTATTTATCCATAAACCTTTTACCCTTTTCATTTACAAGTTTGGCGCCTTCGCCCCTTGCAGCTTCCGATATAAGGCTTTTATTGCCGTTTTTGTCAATATCAAGCGCTGTGGGGTGGAATTGAATAAATTCCATATTTTCAATCTCGGCACCCGCGCTTTTTGCAAGCATAATGCCGTCGCCCGTTGCAACAGGGGGATTTGTAGTGTTTTTGTAAACCTGCCCGCAGCCGCCTGAAGCCAAAATTACGGCATTTGTATAGATGGCCTCATAGCTGTCCAGTGCCGTATTATAAACAACAACGCCCTTGCAGCTTTTATCCTGCGCAATTAAAAGTTCAACTGCCATTGTTTCTTCATATATATCAATGTTGTTGTATTTCAAAACTTTTTCGCACAGGGCGTGTTCAATTTTAGCGCCTGTGGCGTCTTTGCC
>CAZYYK010000097.1:0-6151 GCA_964651135.1 uncultured Gammaproteobacteria bacterium
TCTGGTGCAAACGCTGGACTATCAATGCGAAATAAGCGCTGATAACGGGGATGATTGGGTTTTACAGGTAACAAAAACTTTGCCTGATGTGGTTTTGATTGATTCCGAATTTGAAAATGCGCCCAATATAACAAAAATTCTAAAATCGTCTTTGAATGAATACAACACTCAGGTTATTATCCTCTTAGCGCCTGATATCCCCAAAGATTACGATTTTTTAAGCTTTGCAGACGGCTTTATACAGGATGAAACTCATCAAGACATCTTTAAAAATATACTAAATTCGCACATAAAAACCAAAAAATCGCTTGACAGATTGAGCGAAAACAACAAAGAACTTTCGCGCAGCCTGTATCAAATTAATGCGCTTTACAACACAAGCACGCAGTTTGCAGGCACTTTGGACAAGGAAGAGCTTTGCCGCATTATGCTTGGGGGCTTGGAGAAGATTTTGAGCTTTGATATTGCAAACGTTTTGGTTTTTTTGGCAGACGGCAGCACAAAATTGTACTGCAATTCTTTGTGCGAACTTTCAGAAACGCTTGATCAGGCTTTGCGCCTGCGCCTTGTTTTAAATTACAAAAATCTTTTTAACGAAAACAATCTGCCCCACACGCTTGATTTTTCGGCGATTAAGATTATTAAGAATATAAAACCGTCACATCAAATTTATGACCTTAAGGCGCTTAATTATGACAAACTTTTTGCGCCAATTCAGGTCGGGGATAATTTTTTCGGCGTTATTGAAATTTTAAGGCAGACACCTTTTTCAAAAGAAGATGCAACATTTTTCCAAACAATTGTGCATCAGGTGGCTTTGCCCTTAAGAAGCGCCACTTTTTATGAGGAAATTAAAAACACAAATATAAAACTTGAACATCTTGAACGCGTAAAATCGGAATTTGTATCCATTGTATCTCACGAATTAAGAACGCCTCTGACCCCTATAAACAATTCGCTGGATATTGTTTTGGCGGAAAAAGCGGGCAAAATTACGCCTGAAATCCGCAACTTTATAAATATGGCAAAAAGAAATATGACACGCCTTTCCGGCATTATTGAAGATTTGCTTGATATTTCAAGGGTGCAGACAGGAAAGCTGGAATTTAAATTTAAAAAAGCGGGCATTTTGCCATCCCTTGAACTTGTTGAAAAAACCTTTAAACAAAGCGCGAACGCTAAAAAAACCAAGCTTGAATTGAATGTTGACAAGCAATTGCCTGACGTTTACGCTGATTTGCACAGGTTAGAGCAGATTTTATCCAATTTAATTTCAAACGCCCTTAAATTTACGCCCGATGAAGGCAAAATAGAGATAAATGTGCGGAAGGTTAAAATAGAGGACGAAAAAGATGATTTTATAACGCCCGTTAAAAAAATTGCGCAGGATTACTTAAAAATAAGCGTTAAAGATAACGGCATCGGCATAAAACCTGAAGATATCAATAAAATTTTTGATAAGTTTTCGCAAATTGAAAGTTCCCTTGTGCGCAACATTGGCGGTGTGGGGCTTGGGCTTACAATTACAAAACAGTTAATTGACGCACACTTTGCCCTAATATCGGTTGAGAGCAAAAAAGACGAGGGCTCTGTTTTTAATGTTTATTTGCCTTTTTACAGCCTGAAAACCGCATTTCAGGCGGATTTAGCTTATGAACTTTCAAAAAACAAAAATTTGGGCTTGTTTTTTATAGAACAAAACAAAGGCTGCGGTTTTGTTGAATATTTGGAAGAAAATAACCTTCTAAAGCGCACCAAACATTCAAAAGAGCTCCTTTTAAGCGATGATAAAAAAGAATACTGCCGGATTTTTATTCCACAGGCGGAAAAAAGCGCTATGGATTTTATGGAAAGCAGCATCAAAGCCCTTTTAAAAAAAGAGAACACAAAATGGGAAAAATGTGGTATAGTATTAAAAAGAGCGGACAAAAAAGATGCGGAAAAAATAAACAAACTTATGCATGATATGAAAGGGGATTAAACCGGGGGTTTTAATGACAAAGATACTGATTGTTGACGATGAAAAAGATATAGTTGAAACACTTGCCTTTATGTTAAAGCAAAAAGGGTTTGAAATAATAACCGCATACGACGGCGAAGAAGGGCTCAAGCTTGCAAAAGAAGCAAATCCGGATTTAATTATTCTGGATGTCATGATGCCCAAAATTAACGGGTACAAAATTTGCAGGCTTTTAAAATTTGATTCAAAATACAAAAATATACCGATTATTATGGTGACAGCGCGCGGCCAGGCGCAGGATGTTGCCATAGGCGAAGAAACGGGCGCTGATGAGTACATAACAAAACCGTTTGAATTTAACGATTTATTTGAATGCATCGATAAATATACAAAAGCTGCGGCTAAGGAATTATAATGTTAATTTAACGGGTGATAAGTTGGAATCTATTGAAAGCAGAACAGATAGGGGAATAAATAATAAAACTGTCGAAAAATTGCAGTACGACCTGGTGCGCGATAACCTCCTAAAATTTGAAGATTTAGAGCGTGCACGCGAAATTGCCCAGGTGCAGGGCACAAATTTGGGGCAGGCGCTTATTAATTCTTCCTTGATTTCAGAAGAAAAACTTCTTAAATTTTTGGAAGAAAAACTGCATATTCCTTCTGTTGACCTTGAAACGTTTCAAATAGACAAAAAATGCCTGGAATATATAAGCTATAAGGAAGCGCGCAAGTATAAAATTTTGCCGCTTTTTGAAATAGAAGATACGCTGACGGTTGCAATGGCTGACCCTTTGGATTTATTTGCAATAGATAATATAATCGAACGCACGGGCAAACTGATTGAACCTGTTGTGTCTTCTGAAAAAAGCATAACCAAAAAAATTAACGAATACTACGATATTAAAGATAAAGTGGAAGATATTAACACGGACAGCAATGAAACCTTCCACTGGCTTGATGTTTTGCACAAAGACAATTTAAGCGAAGAACACATTCAGAATTTATTAAGGGCAATTTTGAAATACGCCATTAAAGAAGGCGCACATGAGCTTTTCTTTGAGCATGCCGAAGGCGGCTTAAGCGTTAATTTTAAACGCCACCCTGATATTGTCCCCACAGGCATTATCCCCGATTTGCTCATTAACCCTTTTATTTCAAAGCTTAAATCCCTGGGCGGGCTTGACCCTTTGGTGAGTGAAATTCCGCAGCTCGGGAAATTGCTTTTTAATGTTGATAACAAAGAGCTTACTGCAAGTATTTCCGCATTTCCAACAATCAGCGGCGAGCGGATTTCCCTTAAAATTTATCACCCGCCAAAAAGCTTGGAAGAACTGAACTTTGACCAAAATAAAATATCTTTGCTTAAAGCAGCACTTGATAAATCGGGTGTAATTTTGGTGTGCGGCTCGCCTTTAAGCGGCAAAACGCATGTTATTTATTCCATTTTGTGCGATCTTGCAGACAAAACAAAAACCATAATGACGCTTGAAAGTATTGCAAAATATAAGCTCAAAAACGTTCATCAGTGCGAATTAAATGAGGATGTCGGTTTTAATTTGGATAAGGCAATGCGTTTTATTGAGTTTCAATCGCCCGAAGTTGTTTATTTTGAAGGCATTACCACAAAAGAAGGGCTGGATTTTTTTACATCTTTAACTATGAAAAACAAAACCGTTATTACGGAATTTTTGGCGGACAACATAGATGATTTGCGTCACAAATTCGATTACCCTGACTTTTCGTTATTTAAATCTGCCGTAACGTGCCTTGTTTTTATCCATTCAAAGGAAAGCGTTGAAATTTTTGATAAAAGCGCGCTTAAAAAGTATCTGTTTTAGTTTTTAAGTTTCATACTTATTTTATCCTTATATTATATAAATATAATCATAGTATAACAAATTTTATAATGATTGTAAAGTAATAATATAGATAATGTAATACTTAATAACGGAAAACAAAATGAAGAAAAAATTATTTCGCACCGGAAGCGGCTGGGCGCTTTTTATGCCAAAAACATTGTTAGAGCTGATTGATTTTGACCCTGAAGCGGACATGCTTGAAATAAAGGTTGAAAACAATATAATTAAAATCGCAAAAACAAAAGAGCCCAAAAAACCCTAGTTTTTGCGCTTATTCACGGCTTAATACCAATTTTATCCGCCTGTCATAAAATTTATAAAATCGCGCTTTTGCGCCGTTTCAATAATACCCTGTTTTATAAATTCGCCTTTTTCGTCCGAATTTTTTTTAGCAAGCCCGAATGCCGCACCCATATAAGCTAAAAGCCCTAAGGGGAAGACATTTTCAGCTGCAAATTTATATATGCCGCCTCTTTTTTGGGCAAAATTTTGATACTTGATTTTAAAATCTTCAACCCCTTTTGCAACAGGTTTTTTATCTATAAAATCAGCGGCTTTTCTAAGTTCTTGTGTTATATTTTGTGTAATTTTCGGGCATTTTTTAGCTGCAAGGTTTGCTAATCCCCTTGCTCCGAAAAGTGCTGCTCCCAGAACAAGGAAAATACCGCCAAGGTTTAATACAGCGCTTGTTGTGGGGTGTTCTTGCCTGAATTTTTGCGCATGGGATGATGTATCAACATGTCTAGTCTTAATTTTATCAAAAATCTTAAATCCTGCCCCAAGAAATGCAAATTGTGCGGTTGTTGAAAGTGCATCGCCCACCTTATCCGAAAACTTGCCCGGCTTTTTTATGGCGTTACCCAAAATGAAAGCGCCGATAGCCGCTTTCGGTAGAATTCTTAATACCTTTGCAGTTTTGGTTTGCCTTGCCCTTTGCATGCCTTGCATTGTGCCGTACATAACAACTTGTTCATCGCTCATATCAAGAGGGGTTATGCCGCCCAAACCGAAAGGAAAATTTCCTTCGTATGTTATGCACTTTACGCTTAACATAGAAAACCTCCACAAAATAATTATACTACACTAAAACTCAAAAATCAAAAAAATTGCTATCAGACTTTGTCAATGCTACAATAATAGTTAAGCAATCTAATGGAGAAGGGAAATGGAAAAAAATTACATAAAATTTGTTGACGTTACAAACAGAGACGGCGTTCAAACCTCGCGGTTGGGCCTTGCGAAGCTTGAAAAAACCATAATAAATTTAATGCTCAATGATTTGGGGGTTAATATTTCGGAATTCGGTTTCCCCACAACAAGCCATGAAATTAATTATTTAAACGGCAACCTTGAACTGGTTGAAAGAGGCGTTATAAACAGAACAAGGCTATCGGGCTGGATGAGGGCAATTCCCGGGGATGTTGCAGCGTCTTTTAAAAACGTTCCGAAGCTTAAATATATGAATATTTCGCAATCCACTTCCGACCAGATGATAAACGGCAAGTATATGGGCAAAAAAACGCGAAAAGATATTTTGGAACTTACATGTGAGGCTGTGATAAAGGCAATCGAACTTGGCGCAAAAGAGGTTGGCGTTAATGCGGAAGACGCCTCAAGAACGGATTTGGATTTTTTAATCCAATATGCAAATGAATGCAAAAAACACGGCGCTTCGCGCTTCAGATACTGCGATACGCTTGGTTATGACGACCCTCAAAGTGCCTATGAAAGGGTTTATGCCATTGCAAAAGAAACCAAAATGCCTGTTGAAATGCATTTTCACAACGACTTAGGCATGGCGGTGGCATGTTCTGTAATGGGGGCAAAAGGTGCAATTGACGCGGGTGTTGATGCGCTGATTAATACCGCAATAAACGGCATGGGCGAACGTGCGGGCAATGCGGATTTGATTTCGTGCATTTTGGCAATTGAAAAATCTAGCGGCTTGAAAGGGAAATACAAGCTTGACCCGCAAATTAAGCTTGATAAAGCCTGGAGGCTTGCAAAATATACGTCGTATGCTTTTGGCGTGCCAATTCCCGTAAATCAGCCTGCTGTGGGGAACAATGCTTTTGCGCATGAAAGCGGCATACACGCAGACGGCGCCCTAAAAGATAGGCGAAACTACGAACTTTACGACTGCGAAGAATTGGGGCGGGGCGAACCTGAAATTATTGAAACAGGCCGCATGATAACAGTGGGCGAATATGCAGGCATTAAAGGGTTTAGAAACGTTTTTGAAAACCTTGAAATTGAATTTAACAACGAACAAGAAGCCAGAAACATTTTGGAACTTGTGCGCTACGCTAACGTACACACCCAAAAGCCT
>CAZYYK010000098.1:0-6097 GCA_964651135.1 uncultured Gammaproteobacteria bacterium
CTGAAGATGTTGCTTTCTGCGGGCTTGATGTCAAAAAAATAGTTGAAGTAAAACCCGGCGAAGGCGTTGAAATTACTGAAGACGGCTATAAAATAAAGCAATTTTGCGAAACTTCAAGAGAAAAAAAATGCGTTTTTGAACATATTTATTTTGCAAACCCGGCTTCCACAATTTTCGGTAAAAACGTTTATCAAGCGCGTGTTGAATTGGGGCGCGCTTTGGCAAAAAATGATGATATTAAAGCGGATGTTGTTGTGCCTGTTATGGATTCGGGCTTTGCTGCCGCAATCGGTTATTCCCAGGAATCCGCCATTCCCCTGGGCGTGGGGCTTTTGAGAAATCACTGGGTGGGCAGAAGTTTTATAGCGCCCACACAGCAATCAAGAGTAAGCAAGGTGAGGGAAAAACTTACGCCCATAAAAAGCGTTGTAGAGGGCAAAAAAGTTATTTTAATTGACGATTCTCTTGTGCGCGGCACAACTTCAAAAGAAATTATAGTTATGCTAAAAGCTGCCGGGGCAAAGGAAATACACCTCCGCCCCGCAAGCCCGATGATTTTAAACACATGCCAGTGGGGGGTTGATATACCTACATGTGAAGAACTTATTGCAACGGTTTATGAAACAGAAGAAGAAATTGCAAAACAGATAGGGGCAAATTCCGTGAAATACCTGCCTTTTAGGGAATTAAAAAATATTTTCGGCGAATGCGGCTGGTGTTATAAATGTTTTAAAAAAGATAAACCCAAAAAGGAGAGCGATGATGATTAGCTATGAAGATTCCGGTGTCAGTATCGAAAAAGGCGATATGTTAACCAAACTTATCAATCAAAACGTAAAAAGCGACAATATAGGCAATTTTGCAGGCATTTACGAACACCCTGCCTTTGAAGATTACTATCTTGTGGGCTGCACGGACGGCGTGGGCACAAAAATTATACCGCTTTTGGCGCGCTCTTATTATGCCACAATCGCAAAAGATTTAATTGCAATGAACCTGAACGATTTAATCTGCACGGGTGCAAAACCTATGTTTTTTCTGGATTATCTTGCGCTCAATTCTCTTGATGTTGATGTTGCATCAAAATTTATATCGGCCCTTAAAATTGAACTTGAAAAATACCACTGCACACTTTTGGGCGGCGAAACAGCGGAACTTGGCTCTTTGATAGGGGAAGGGCATTTTGATGTCGGCGGGTTTATGGTGGGCGTTGTTAAAAAATCAAAACTTTTAAAGCGCCAAAACGTTGAAGAAAATGATTATATTATAGGTTTTAAATCTTCAGGCCCGCATTCAAACGGCTTTTCGCTTATAAGAAAACTGCACAACGAAAATCTTTTAAATGATGAATATTTTGAAAAATCTCTTGAACCGACACACATTTACGCCAATGTTGTTGAAAAATTAACGGCAAAAAAATTAATCCATGCCGCAGCGCACATAACCGGCGGCGGAATTGCGGGCAACCTTGTGCGCTCAATTCCCGAAGGGTTTTGCGCGAATGTCAACAAAGAAAATATTCCAAAGCAGGAGCTTTTTGAAGAATTAAAAAGGCTTGCAGGCGAGGACGAAGCTTACAAAACGTTTAACATGGGCGTGGGTTTTTGTGTTATTGCGGGTGAAGAAAATTATGATGAAATTATTGAAATTGCAGGTGAATTTGAACCATTTATTTTAGGGAAAGTGAAAAAGGCGGTAGGAAATGAAGAAAAAAATTCTCGTATTTGCTTCAGGTAACGGCTCTAATTTTCAAGCCATTGTTGAATATTTTAAAAAAACAGACAAAGAAGTTCATTTTGAACTTTTGGCCGACAGGGCATGTTATGCGTTTGAACGGGCAAAAAAGCTTGGCATTAAAGCCCATCTTGTACCTTTTGGGGATACATACAATTTTTTGCTGAACGCACCAAAGTTTGACCTGTATGTTTTGGCGGGCTATATGCGCATTTTGCCCTGCGAAGTGCTTGATTTTGGCACATTTATAAACATCCACCCCTCTTTGTTGCCTAAGTTTAAAGGCGTTGACGCTATTAAAAAGGCGTATGACGCCGGGGAAAAAGAATCCGGCGTTACGGTGCATTATGTTACGGACGAACTTGATAGCGGCAAAATCATTGTTCAAACCAAAATTGATATTGAGGGAATGTCTTTAAAAAGGCTTGAAGAAACCATACACAAGATTGAACATAAAACATACGCGGCGGTTATAGAAAAAGTTTTAAGAGAGAAAACCGAAAAATATAACGTTCTTCTTGTGGGCTCAGGTGCGCGCGAACACGCACTTGCCTGGAAAATTAGCGCTTCACCTCTTTTGAACAAACTCTATTTTGCAAACCCGAATGTCGGTTTTAAACATTTGGGCGAAGAGATAGTGTATAAAGATTACAAGGATTTGGCGCATAAAGCCTGCACACTTGGCGTTGGTTTGGCGGTTATTGGCCCTGAAGCGCCTTTGGCAGAAGGCATTGTGGATATTTTAGAGTGTAAAAGAATAAAATGCATAGGCGCCAATAAAAAATGGGCGCAGCTTGAAAGTTCTAAAGCACACGCCAAAGCGTTTATGGAAAAATATTCAATTCCAACCGCAAAGTACATTCTTATTAAAGATAAAAAGAAAATTGATGAAGTTTTATCCGCTTTCAGCACACCGCCAGTTATTAAGGCAGACGGGCTTGCGGCAGGCAAGGGTGTGCATGTGTCATCAAGCTTTGAAGATGCCAAACAAACGCTTGAAGAATTTTTAACGGGCAGGTTTAGGGATGCTTCAAAAAAAGTTGTGGTGGAAGAAAAACTTGAAGGCGAAGAGCTTTCCGTTATTGCAATTTATGACGGCGAAACACTTTTGCCTTTTGTGGGCGCAAGGGATTACAAACGGCTTAAAGACAACAACCAGGGCCCGAACACGGGCGGTATGGGCGCATATTGCCCTGTTGAGTTAACAAAAGAACAGGAAGAAGATTTAAAAAACTATTTAAACAAACTGCAAGATGCCCTAAGATGCGAAAAAGCAAGGTTTTGCGGGATAATTTATTCGGGGCTTATGCTTACAACAAGCGGAATTAAGGTTTTGGAATACAACATGCGCTTTGGCGACCCTGAAACACAGCCTCTTATGATGCATTTAAAATCAGATATTTTGGAAGTTTTTGTGGACGCTGCAAAAAAAGAACTTAAAAATACCACACTTGAATTCAAGGAAGGGCACAGCATTTGCACTGTTGCAGCGGCAGAAGGCTACCCAGACAACCCCAAAAAAGGGTGTGAAATTAAGGGAATTGAAGATATTAAGAAAAAATTCGGCGTTGAAGTTTTCTTTGCAGGGGTTCAAGAAACCCGTGATAACGAGTTAGTTTCAAGCGGCGGCAGGGTTTTGTCCGTGTGCAAATCGGGCGCAGGCGCAAGAGAAGATATTTATAAAGCCCTTGACGAATTGGATTTTAAGGATAAAATTTTTAGAAACGATATAGCGCAAGGAATTGAGGAAAAACAATGGAAAAACTTGTTATAATCGCAGGGTCAAAGTCGGATGAGGCTTTTGTTCAAAAAGGGCTTGATTTATGTAATGAACTTGGCATAAAGTATGAATTTAAAGTGTTTTCCGCCCATAGAAATTTGGATGACCTTTTAACTTATTTAAAAGATGTTGAACAGGGCGGCAAAACCAAAGTCATAATAGCGGTTGCGGGATTATCCGCAGCACTGCCCGGGGTTGTGGCTGCAAAAGTTTCAATTCCGGTTATAGGCGTTCCGGTTGAATGCGGGGCGCTAAGGGGCGTGGATGCGCTTTTATCCATTGTGCAAATGCCAAAAGGCGTGCCCGTGGCAACAATGGCAATAGGCACTGCCGGCATGCTCAATTCAGTTTACTTTGCAAAAAGAATTTTAGACTTAACAGGAGAATAAAATGCTTGATTTAAAAAAAGGATTAACATTTGACGATATACTTTTAATTCCGCAGGAATCGGATATTTTGCCATCGAGCGTTGATTTAACAACATATTTAACCCGCGGCATTAAATTAAACATTCCTATTATAAGTGCCGCAATGGACAGCGTTACCGAATCTGAAATGGCAATAGGCATGGCGCGCGAAGGCGGTATCGGGGTAATTCATAAAAATTTATCGATTGAAGAACAGGCGCGCGAGGTTGAAATTGTTAAAAAATCGCAAAGCGGCATGATTTCAAACCCCATAACCTTGCACCCCGAACAGACCCTGCATGAAGTTTTGGAAATTATGAGCAGATATAGAATTTCAGGGCTTCCGGTTGTGGTTGAAAACAAGCTGGTGGGCATTTTAACAAACCGCGACCTTAGGTTTGAAGAAAATCTTGATTTAAAAGTAAAAGATATTATGACATCACACAAACTTGTAACGGCGCAAATCGGTATCACGCTTGAGCGCGCCAAAGAACTTTTGCACAAAAACAGAATTGAAAAGCTGCCCATTGTGGATAATAGCAATAATTTGGTGGGTTTAATTACAATTAAGGACATTCAAAAAGCCACTCAATACCCCAATTCCGCCAAAGATGAGCATGGCAGATTAATTGTGGGCGCTGCAATTGGCGTTACAAAAGATAAGTTTGAGCGCCTTGAAGCGCTAATTAAGGCGGATGTTGATGTTGTGACCATTGATACGGCGCACGGGTATTCAAAAAATGTTATTGAAGCGGTTAAAGAAATTAAAAAAACATACCCCAACTTGCAGCTTATTGCGGGCAACATTGCAACGCCGGAGGCTGCCGAAGCGTTAATTAAAGCGGGTGCGGACGCCGTTAAGGTGGGAATAGGCCCCGGGTCTATCTGCACAACGCGCATAGTGACAGGGGTGGGCGTGCCTCAAATAACAGCCGTTGCGGATGTTGCGAGTATCGCCAAAAAGGCGGGCATTCCCGTTATTGCAGATGGCGGCATAAAATTTTCGGGCGATATGGTAAAAGCTCTTGCCGTGGGCGCTGATACAATTATGCTGGGCTCATTGCTTGCAGGTGTTGAAGAAAGCCCCGGCGAAACTATTTTGTATCAAGGCAGAACTTATAAAATGTATCGCGGCATGGGCTCAATCGGCGCTATGAAGTGCGGTTCTAAAGACAGATATTTTCAATCCGATATTACAAACGCGCGCAAATTTGTGCCGGAAGGAATTGAAGGCAAGGTGCCTTATAAAGGTACGCTTTCAGCCAACATTTACCAGATGACGGGCGGAATTAAAGCAGGCATGGGCTATGTGGGGGCGAAAAATATTGAAGAACTTCATAAACGCGCAAAATTTGTGCAGATATCCCCTTCAGGCTTAAAAGAAAGCCATGTGCATGATGTAATTATTACAAAAGAAGCACCGAATTACAGGTTGGAATCTTAATGACTTAGTGCAGAAAATTTACCACGGGTAATCATCCGAAATCTTCCAGCCGTCTTTTACAATAAGCCCCGCACAGCCTAAACCGCCGTCCGCACTTTCTTTATTGCAGCCTTCATTGTAAGAGGAAGAAATTAAGGTATTTCTGTCTACAAACATGCCTCTGGGAATGAATTTGCCTATAACGGTTTTATCGCCGCCATGGTATATATAATAAATAAAGGCAAATATGTCTTTTCCCATAACATTTGGCTTTTTTTGCCCGTTAATATCAACAAAAATAAATGCTATTTTCAAATCGGCATGAGTTTCCGTGGCTCCTTCATTTGCAACATAAAGGGTTATTAAGGTGCCGTCGTTTAAATAAAACAAAGTTGACCCGAAAGCTCTCTCCTGGGTTTTTCCTAAATATTTGCCTTTATATGTGCAAACCCCGCCAGATGTGTTTGTACAATTTTTTGAAACTTTTAAATAAGGAACCAGATATCTATCCGCAAAATTTATAGCACCCGCACTTGTGCTTCCCTCATCCATTTCCCAGGTTTCAACAGGCCCGTATTCTGCAATTGCAAGGTTTGTGGTATTTGAAAGTGCGGAATAAACCTTTTTTAATTGAGTCACAGTTTGCGTTTTTTGATAATTTTTCACAACCGTGGGAATTGTTAATGCCGCCACAACACCTATTACTGCAAGGGTTATAAGCACCTCGGCAAGCGTAAACCCCTTCTCACCTAG
>CAZYYK010000099.1:0-6019 GCA_964651135.1 uncultured Gammaproteobacteria bacterium
GGCGGAACTCCCCAAAAGCCGAATTTAGGCTTGCAAGGTGTTAGAGGCGTATTCAAAGGGGTTATAATTTCGGCTGTTATGCGCTCAACTTTTTCTCTTAAGGGCAGATTGCTTGTGCAGATTGGCGTTTCGGGCGTGCCGCCTGCGGGCAGGGTGTTTTCAAACTTTAAGGGTACAATGTTAAATCCGTAATCTTTTAAAATTGAATATGCAAAAAAACCGTTGTCGCATTTGTCTTTTCCTATTGGTGCTAAAATTACCGCCAATTGTTCTTTTAAATAAAAGGCGTTGTCAAAAATATTTTTTATTATTTTGCAGTAAGCGTCGGGCAAAATTTTTGTTTCGGGCGCATTTTGCGCCACATCCAAATCCACCCAGCGGGCATGCGGGTATAAATTTTTATATTTTTTAACGGTGTCAGGATCAATATAGCCCCAAAAGCCTATTATATCTTTTATCATAAAGGCATTATACAATAAAATTAAGCAAGTGAAAATATATCGTAGATTTCATCGTCCGAAAGCTCTGTAATTATCTTTTCGCCTACAAAAATCGTGGAATCCGCCAAATCCCTTTTATCTTTTATAATTTTATCAATTTTTTCTTCAAAAGTGGATAAGGTTATAAACCTGTGCACCATAACGTTTTTATCCTGCCCGATACGGTAAGTTCTGTCTGTTGCCTGGTCTTCCACCGCAGGGTTCCACCAAAGGTCATAGTGTATAACGTTGCTTGCGGGTGTTAAGTTTAAGCCCAAACCGCCCGCTTTAAGGGATAAAATCATAATCTTCTTTTTGAGGTTTTCTTCAAATTCCTTTAAAACGCTTTCCCTTGCTTTCACATTTAAAGAACCGTGGAAAAAGAGGGGCTCCTGGTCAAATTCATCGGCCAAAATTTTTGTTAAAACCTCTCCCATTTGCTTGTATTGGGTAAAAATTAAAACTTTTTCATCGTTGCTTAAAATGTTGCTTAAAATGCTCATTAATTTTTGGGTTTTCCCGCTGGCACCGCTTGTCATATCACCGTATTTTAAGAAGTGGTAAGGGTGGTTGCACACCTGTTTCAGGCATGTGATAAGTTTGAATATGGCACCGCGCCTGTTTATAACGGCTTTGGCAGATGAAATTTCCTGCATTGACGCGGATAATACTCTTTCATACAAAGCTGCCTGCGCTTTTGTTAGGTAGCAGTATTCATCCAGAACAATTTTTTCGGGCAGGTCTGAAATGATTGTTCTATCTGTTTTCAGACGTCTTAACATAAACGGCGAAATTGCTTTTTTAAGTTTTTCAATTCTTGTGTTTTCCCTTAAGCGCTCAATTGGTATTGAATAATTTTTTGAAAAATCGGAAATTGTGCCTAAATAGCCTTTGTTTAAGAAATCAAACAGGCTCCAAAGTTCGCTTAACCTGTTTTCAACAGGTGTGCCCGTCATTGCAACTTTCATATTTGCTTTAATGTTTTTGATTGCCTGTGTTTGCGATGTTGTGGGGTTTTTGATGTTTTGTGCTTCATCTATAACAAATAATTCCCAGTTGTGCTTTTGAAACTCTTCGCAGTCAATTCTTAAAATGGCATAAGTGGTTAAAATTACGTCATTTTTTAAATCCAGGTGTCTTTCAAGCCCGTGGTATTTTGCAATTTTAAGGCTCGGGGCAAATGTTTCAAATTCCTTTTCCCAGTTGCCTAAAAGCGTTGTGGGGCAAACAACCAAAACAGGATGTTTTGTCTTTTTTTCTTCTTTTAATTTCAAAATAAGGCTTATAACCTGAACGGTTTTGCCCAGGCCCATATCATCTGCAATACAGCAGCCAAAACCTTTTGTGGAATTTGTATAAAGCCACTTGAACCCTAAAACCTGATAAGGCCTTAGCGTGCCTTTAAGGGCTTCGGGCAGGTTTATATCGTCAACTTTTGTAAAATCGCTTATAATTTTGGCAAATGCTTCATCGTAATCAAAATCGTACTCTTCAATTTTGCCCGAAAGCGCATAGTGCAAAAGCTTCATTTTGTTCATAACAAGGTTTGGCGTTTTTCTTAAACGCTCCAAAAGTTTGTCTGTTTCTTCCTTGTCAATCAAGATGTATTTATCTTTATACTTTATAAGCCCGTTTGTGTCGGTCGCAAGTTTTTGGAACTCCTCGGCGCTTATTTTTTCATTGTCGCCCAGCGCAATTTCAATTGAAAAATCCATGATTTCATCTAAAGAAATTGTGGAATTATTTGTAAAATCAAGCAATTCTTTGGCGTCTTCAAGGCGTTTTTGTTTTATGCGTGCGTTAATTGAGGCTCTTGGAACAATAATGTTGTCCATACCTTCAGGCAAAATAACTTCCATGCCGGCTTGAGCCAGGTAGTAAGAAATTTGCGTGATAATTTTATAAACACCCGCTAAATCAAGCTCCATTGTGATATCTTCAAGATCTTCAATATATTTTGTAGCCCAATTTATTTGTTTTTCAATTGTAATTTGTTCATATTCATCCAAATTGTCAAAAGGCACAATTTCGCCCGTGAGCCTGTTTTTAGCCGATATTTTAAGCAGAAATTTTCCGTTTTTTGCGTTTTCAATATTAAATACCGGCACAATATCGTAATTGCCCAAAGACATTTCATCAAGCCAGGCTTGGATATCAAGGGCTAAATCCGCACCCTTTAAATATCTTTTATGCAAAAGCGGCTTTGTGAAATAGTGTGCAGATTTTAAATCTTTAAAACGGTAGGCTTTAACGTTTAAAAACGTTGTTAAAAGGTAGTTCAAATATTTGTTTATTAAGTCTTTTGTTTGGTCGGGGCTTAAAAATTCGTTTTCAATTATTTGCGAATAACACTTCACATAATCTTTATTTTTTAAATACGGCTCCCACACAATACCGAACATTTCTTTGCCCAATTTTACTTCGGGAATAAAATTCAATTTTTCAATTGTTTTTTTCACAAACTGCACAAGGTTTAAATAAAAAATGTAATTTTCGCTTAAATCTTCCAAACTTGCGTTTTCATCCACCCCTGTGAAATATTCAAAAAACATATTTAAAGAAATTTTATAACCAAGCTTGTTTTCCCGATACTGGTTTTTAAGCTTGTATAAAGACCCTTTCGATTTTAAATAGTAATCAAAACTGTAAGGCGGAGAAATGAAAATTTCAGGCTCTTTTTCGCTTTTTATAAAATCAATCTGCGTGTTTTTTAAAATTTGATTTTTGTTGTCAAAAGTATCGGCAAATTCTTCTTCAACAAGCTCATAAATTAAAGAAAGAGAATAGCGAAAATCTTTGTTCTTCTGGCTGTACGGGTTTGTATCAAGGTTTAAAAACAGTTTTTCGACGTCATTTTTCTTGAAAGTAATATTCTTCATTTCTATATTTTATAATAAAAATCAGTTAAAGTAAATTCTATTCGCATGAGGAAAAGTCTAATAATTCGGTAAGTTCAATATCAAGCCCGCAGGCAATTTTATATAAAGTTTCCAAACTTGGGTTTCGCTCCATCCGCTCAAGCCTGCCTATATAGGTTCTGTCCAGGTTGCATATATCGGCAAAATCTTCCTGGGAAAGCCCTTTTTTTAAACGTACACCCTTGACTTTTTTTGCAAACAATTTTAATATTTTAGTTGACATGACTTAAAATATATTCTATAATGTGACAATAGTCGACAGCCAATTGGCACATGGGGGTGTGTATGAAGAAAATAAATAATAAAGGCTTTACGCTTGCAGAAGTGCTTATAACCCTTGCAATAATAGGCACTGTTGCGGCACTTACAATCCCAACGGTTGTTAAAAATTATCAGGAAGCTGCCGCTGTTTCAAGAGTTAAAAAACATTACAGAAATATAGCAGCGGTGGTGCAGCAATGGCAAGTGGAAGAAGGCTGCAGTAACGATGTAAGAAACTGCCCCAATATGACCTCTTCAACACGATATGCATTTAGCGGTATTGCAGCAAAACTGCAAATTGTAAAAACACAATATGGAATAGACGGTTTAGAAAATGTTGACTGGCTTCCCGATTATACAACAATGCTCAACGGTAATCGCGCAAGCTCCGCATATCAGGGGGTCAGTAAAAATTCAGGAGGATACGCCTCAACCTGTTATTATTTACTTGCAGACGGCACCACCATGGCTGTTACAAGAGAAGGCTCAGGCAGGCGTTATATTTATATATAGATGTAAACGGTAAACAAGCACCAAACCGTGTGGGCAAAGATGTTTTTCCGATAGGCATCGGCGCTTACGGAAGCCCCAGATATTCAACCGTGCACCCTAATATTTCTGATGATGATTTCCATGGCGGCCTTTGCCGAATTCAAGACAAAGACGGATATTGCGACCCTGATGTTTGCACAAAAACATTATGTGCACCAACCGCTTATATTCTGAAATACAGCAAATTGCCCCCCATAACCTGGTAATTATTAACTTTTATAAAATATTGGCTTGCATGGATTTTTATAGTATACTTTTAATTACAACATGATAGACAAATGGAGGTTACAATATGAAAAGATTGTTTGCATATGCAGCTTTTTTGATTATTTTATCAACAACAGTATCAGCACACGCAGCAGGTAATTATAATTATGCACCCGCACAGGTAACAAATTCAACTCCTGCAACGCTTCAGGGCAGTGTAGTTTATGTGCCTGTCGGCGTTACAGTAAATGCCGTAACTTCTACACCCATAAGCTCTGAAACCCTCTCTTTGGGTTCAAACGTAAGCGCTGCCTTGCCGTATACTTTTACTTATAACGGCAAAACAATAGCCCCCGCGGGCAGTGTGATAAACGGAACTGTTACCGTGCTTAAAAAGGCAGGCAGGGCAAACCACAACGGGCAAATTATGGTCAGATTTAATTCCATTACAACGCCCTACGGTTCTGTGATACCTATTTCTGCGGTAATAAAAACAGATGACTATTCGGGCATTTTAAAGGGCGGAACTGCAAAAGACGGCGCTATTGATTATGCCAAAGACACAGCAATAGGCGCAGGGTCGGGCGCTATTTTAGGCACGGCACTGGGCGCTCTTGCAGGCGGCAGTGTAGGGCAGGGAGCAATTTACGGTACTGCAATAGGCGCAGGTTTGGGGGGTGCCAAGGCAACTATTGATAAGGGCAAACCCGTTGAAATACCTGCAAATTCGGGTATAGAAATTTATTTTGACCAACCCGTCACAGTGGCAGCGCCCCCGTCTTACGGTTATTAAAATAAATAGAAAGTCGGGCTATTTTAAAATTGTATAATCCGAGAAAAAATGTATTATGAAAATACAAGGAAAAGCAAAAAACACAATGAATAATTTTCAGAAAACAAAAGAGCCAAAGGATAAAAACAGAGTTGAAGCACACAAAACTTTGCCAAATTCTTTTAGAGATGTAAAAGATGAAATTCCTCTTTGGCAGGCTTTTATTATATCCGTGGTTGCGCATCCCGCAACTTTAGTTTCAATTTGGCTTATGAGTTTGGGCTTGTCTTTTTTCGGTATAAAGTTTGATTTGGCAAGGCCGAATTTGCCGCCTAAGGATATAGAATTTGTTATAGTTACAAAAGAGGCTGAACCCATAAATAAAAATACGCGTTATCGCTCTGATAAAAATTCAAGGGCAGGCGGAATTCATGACCCTAAAAGAAAGGTCTCAGAACCTTCTCCCGCACCTGCACCAAAACCGGCTAAAACAACAGCCAAAAAATCGGGCGGTGCGCCAAAACAACAGCCCACGGCAAAACCCGTACCCGTAAAACAACAGCCCCCGCAACCTGTGGCACCTCAAAAACCAAAACCTTCGGCTGCCCCAAAATTAAGCCAAAAACCTGTGGGAATGCCGAGTAATAATGTTCCAAGACCGCAAATGCCAAAACTTGCAACAAACCCTACAAGCCCTTTCAGCATAGCTGTTCCTAAAAGTAACTTGCCCCAAGGCCCTGTGCCTTCAACATCAAGCGGCACAGCCAAAAGCGGCGGTCAGTACGGCGGTTCACAAACAGGCACGGGTCGCGGCACTGCCATGCCGGCTC
>CAZYYK010000100.1:0-222 GCA_964651135.1 uncultured Gammaproteobacteria bacterium
GAGCGCGTAAACCATACCACGTTCAATGACACCTTCGGCTCGATCGCTGGCCGCAAACACCGAGACAGTACCCGATTCAAACGGCGGAAGCTCAAATACATCAGGGCCCGTCAGGAGGCGGACAGCATACGAATCGGCAACAGCAGTAACGTAAGCACCCTGTTCTGAAAAGCGAGCAAACAATTGCAAGTTCGCCAGAGTATGATCCAACCTGCCACCCAG
>CAZYYK010000100.1:262-2384 GCA_964651135.1 uncultured Gammaproteobacteria bacterium
CTCCATGTCGCTTTTGTCTTTCTTAACAGGGAAGCGCGATACGCGACGGCATTTGGGTACATAGCCGAGTGAATCAAAGTCACCCACCGCCATATCGGGTACAACATCTATGGCCTCCAGATGCGCGAACCCACCATCCACGGCGATAATAAAATCGAACTCTCCCGCCGCATGACGAGCAAGAAAGTCCTCAGCATTAAAATCAATTGTTGCGACTAAAGCACAGGTAGCCATGCAGTTTCGCCCTTCTCCGCTTATACCCAACCGCCTCAAGGGGGCCATGGTAATAAAATAAAAACAAAACGACCTGCGAATTTCGCGAGCTTCGCGTATTCGCAGTCGTACCTCACGTTCAATTTGTTAGAATACCATACGCGAGCGGGCCAGACGGTCGCGTACCTTTTAGGTGCGAGGAAAGTCCGGGCTCCACAGGGCAGGATGCCAGCTAACGGCTGGGCGGGGTGACCCGACGGATAGTGCCACAGAAAAGAAAACTACCGCGGTTTACCACGGTACAGGTGCAACGGTGGAGTAAAAGCCCACCAGCTGCCGCCGAGAGGCAGCAGGCTCGGTAAACCCCAATCGGATGCAAGTTTGAATGTATGCAAGGGCTGCTCGCCCGCGGGAAACCGACATACAAAAAAACGCTAGTGGTGTTGGGCAATCAACATCCCAGACAGATGATTATCTTAAAAACAGAACCCGGCTTATTGCCTGCTTTTTTTATAAAAATATTATTCTGCAAATGATAACGGCTGCCACAATTCCTATAATATCGGCTAAAATGCCCGTTAAAAGCGCATGGCGAAACTTTTTAACACCCACTGCGCCAAAATAAACCGCCAAAACATAAAAAGTTGTCTCAGAACTTCCCAAAATAACGGCAGAAAGCTTTGTTGCATAAGATTCCACACCCGTTGCCTGGACAATTTCAGAAAACACCCCAAGGCTTGCAGAACCCGACAAAGAGCGCGTAATCATTAAAGGAAGCACATCCACGGGGATTTTAAAATAGTTTAAGGGCGCTGATAACCAATTACCCAAAATTTCAATAGCGCCCGAAGCGCGAAACATTGAAACCGCAACCATAATGGCAACAAGATAAGGGATAATTTTAACACCCACCCAAAAGCCTTCCTTAGCGCCCGTTGTAAACACTTCATATGCGGGAACTTTTTTAACAAGTGCCGAAATCAAAACCGTTAAAATGATAACAGGCAAAACCCAAAGCGAAATTGCATTTAAAACATTTGTCATCTGAACACCCCCTGAAGCGCCTTAGATATAAAAATTGCGCTCACAAAGGCAATTGAGGTTACAATAAGGCAGGGGATTATTATCTGAGTAGGGTTGTAAGCACCATACGACACCAGAATTGCTAAAACGGTTGTGGGCACAAGCTGGAAGCCCGCAGTGTTCATGGCAAGCAGTGTGCACATTGAATTTGTGGCAACATCGCTTTTTTTGTCTTTTGTCTGCGCCTCTTTTTGCAATTCCTGCATTGCTTTAATCCCGAAAGGTGTTGCGGAATTTGCAAGCCCCATGGCATTTGCGCTGAAATTAAGCGCAATGTTTGAAATGGCGGGGCTATCTGGCGGAATTTCATTAAAAATACGTTTGGTGACAGGACTTATAAATTTTGCAAAAGCCTGCACCAGCCCTGTTTGTTGGGCAATTTTCATAATGCCGAGCCAAAAAGCCATAATGCCAACAAGCCCCAAGGATATTTCAACAGCCTTTTTGCAAGAAGTAAGCATAGCTTCAACAACAGCACCCAAAGAGCCCGTGTATGCACCAAGAGCAATTGATAAAATAATAAGCCCAATCCAGATATAATTCATAAAAAAATTATATCATAAATTATAAAACTTTTACCTTTACCAAATCTTCCAAAATTTCAACGGCGCAGCCAACCATTTTTGAGCAATGTTCTTTGCACTCCGCCGTACCATGCTCAAACCCCGCGCTTAGCGCCCTGCAACAGGTTGTTTTAAAAATATCTTTAAATTTTTGCATAAATTCTGCCGCATATTTACGCGCTAAAGCGTCGTTTCCCCTCGCATTGTCACGCCCGAAATTGTACCCTAAAACAATTTGCGCCCCGCTAATTGCCCCGCACAAA
>CAZYYK010000100.1:2398-5970 GCA_964651135.1 uncultured Gammaproteobacteria bacterium
CTGAAAAAGATGTTGCAACGCTTAAAAGTTCTTTGGGGCATAAACCTTCTTCAATTGCAGCTTTTACAATGCTTTCAGAACATGAATATCCGTTTTTAAAATAATTTATAGTCTTTTCTTTCATAAAAAAATTATATCTCCTTAAAGCGTGATGTCAATTTGGGGCGCTATTTTAAAATATAGCTTAAAACCTTATTCACATATATCAATTTTTACATTAGTCAAAAATTTAGTGGCCAATTCGCTTTCAATTTCATACCAAACTATGTTGCCTTCTCGGCAGCCTTTAATAATCCCCGCGTTTTTTAAAATATTAAGATGTTGCGAAATTAAAGATTGCGAAACACCCAGCCTTTCACTTATTGTGTTAACATTGCATCTGCCCCGGTGTATAAGGCCGCATGCTATTTTAAGCCTTATGGTGTGGGACAGTGCCTTAAAAATTTTTGCGTAATCGTCTGCTTTCATTTTTTCCTTTTATGTGTTGACAATATTAAGATATTATAATATTCTAATATTGTCAAGCATGATTTTAAAATATTTAACAATGAGTAACAAATGTTTGACAATAACGCAAAAAACTGATAAAAAATAATAAATAGGAGCGAATATGAAAACAGTAATAATAGGCGGCGGGGCATGCGGGGCAAGCTGCGCTGCAAGATTAAGAAGATTAGATGAAAAAGCACAAATTCTGATTTTAGAAAAAACAGATGAAATTTCAATTGCAAACTGCGGTTTGCCGTATTACTGTTCTGATGTAATAAACGACAGAGAAAAAATGCTGGTGTCAAACCCCAAAAAATTCAAGCGCTGGTTTAATATTGATGTCAGGCTGAATTCGGAGGCTGTTGAAATAAAAAGAGCCCAAAAAAATGTGGTTTTAAAAAACGGGGATGTAATTTCTTACGATAAATTGGTTTTAGCGCTTGGCGCAAGCCCCATTTTGCCCCCTTTTGAGGGCATGGAAAAAGATAGTGTTTTTGGTGTAAGAACCCTGGCGGATGCGGATAAAATCAAGGATTTTATAAAAAATAACAGTGTGAAAAAGGCTGTTGTTATAGGGGGCGGTTTTATCGGGGTTGAAATGGCAGAAAACCTTGTTGAAATGGGGCTTGACACAAAACTTGTTGAGCTTCAAAATCAAATTCTTGCCCCTGTTGATTACGAAACTGCGGCTTTTGCCCAAAATGCAATGAAAGATGCGGGAGTTGGATTAATTTTATCTGACGGCGTTAAGGGCTTTTCGCGCAATGAAATTGTTTTAAATTCAGGCCGCGAAATTGAATTTGATATTGTTATTATGGCAATAGGCGTGAAACCCGACATTGGAATTGCAAAAGCGGCGGGGCTTGAAACTGCGCGCGGCATTAAAGTTAACGAATTTATGCAGACATCCGACCCTGCAATTTATGCGGGCGGCGACAGTGTTGAAGTTAAGGATTTTGTATCGGGCGATGATACCCTTATACCCCTTGCGGGGCCTGCAAACAGGCAGGGCAGAATTATAGCCGATAATATTTGCGGGCTTAATTCGACGTATAAAAAATCGCAGGGCAGTGCTGTTTTAAAGGTTTTTGATTTAACTGTGGCAAACGTCGGCAACAATGAAAAGCAGCTTAAAAATAAAAATATCGAATACCAAAAAACTGTTGTGCTGTACCATTCCCATGCCAGCTATTATCCCGCGGCTGTTAAAATATTTTTTAAACTTTTATTTGATAAAAAAGGCAAAATCTTGGGCGCACAAGGCGTGGGGCAAGAGGGGGTTGAAAAAAGAATTGATGTAATTTCATCTGTTATGAGATTAGGCGGAGTGGTTCAAGATTTATCAGACAGTGAACTTTGCTATGCGCCGCCTTATTCTTCGGCAAAAGATCCTGTTAATATTTTGGGCATGAGCGCTGATAATATTTTAAAAGGTGTTTTAAAACCCGCATTTTATGAAGATTTAAAAGACGCTTATTTAATTGATGTTCGCCCCGAAAAGATTTTTGAAATAAAAACAATTGAAGGCGCTAAAAACATTCCGGTTTCTTATTTAAGAGAGCGGGCGGGCGAAATTCCCAAAGACAAAAAAGTTGTTTTATTCTGCGATACGGGTTACACAAGTTATGTTGCACAGAGGATTTTATCCCAAAACGGTTTTGATAATATCTATTCTTTGATGGGCGGAATAACGCTTTACAAAGAAATTGTTAAAGATAAGATAGGAGTTGCACAAAACAATAATAAAACAGGCTATGAAATAAAAAAATAAATAGTGTAAACTTATTTATACAGGTAAAAAAAGGAGAAAAAAATGGAAAGATTTGTATGTACAGTATGCCAATACGTTTATGACCCGGCAGAACATGACAATGTTAAATTTGAAGATTTGCCGCAAAGCTACTTATGCCCTATATGCGGGGTTGGCAAAGATATGTTCGAGAAAGAAAGTTAAATTGGGCAGGGGAATTTCCCCTGTCCAATTAACAAAAAAGAAAGGGAAAAGATGAAATTTAAAGAAATAAAAAATAACATATTTTACTGCGGATTAAACGACAGGGAAAGAAAGCTTTTTGACGAATTAATCCCGCTTGATATGGGCACAAGCTACAATTCTTACCTTGTTGCGGGAAGCGATAAAACAGCGCTTATTGATACAATGTACACGCCGTTCGGGCAGGAATATATGAAAAACCTTGATGAAAACGGGGTTAAAAAGGTTGATTATATAATTGCAAACCACGGCGAACAAGACCACACGGGCGTTTTGCCTGAATTAATTAAAAAATATCCTGACGCTGTGATTATAACTAACCAAACCTGCAAAAATAACCTTATTGAAATGCTTTTAATCCCTGAAAATAAAATAAGGGTCATTCAAAACGGCGAAGAGCTTTCTTTGGGCGATAAGACGCTAAGGTTTATTTTAGCGCCGGGTGTGCATTGGCCTGATACAATGTTTACCTATATTGTGGAAGATAACATGTTCTTTACCTGCGATTTTTTGGGCGCACATTACACATTTGACGAACTTTTCGCCGATGAAAGCAAAGAACTTGAAAGAGGCGCTAAAAAATATTACGCAGAAATTATGATGCCATTCAGAATGATGTGCAAAAGATATACGGCGCAAATAAAAGAAATCAAACCCGATATGATTTTGCCAAGCCATGGGCCTGTATATAAAAACCCTGATTTTATATTGAATTTATACGAAAATTGGACATCAGATGAAACCAAAAACCTTGTTGTGTTCCCTTATGTTTCAATGTATAAAACAAATGAAGAAATGATTGATTATGTCATCAAAAAGCTTGAAAAAGCAGGCGTTGAATGTTACAAATTTGATATAGTGAAGGGAAATTTGGGCGATTTTGCAATAAAAATTGTGGATGCAAGAACAATTGTGCTTGGCTGCTCAATGGTTTTGGCGCACCCGCACCCTGCTGCTATGGGGGCAGCTTACCTTCTGAAACTTTTAAGGCCAAAGGCAAAATACGCGTCAATTATGGCTTCTTACGGCTGGGGCGGCAAGCTTATTGAACCTTTGCACGACACACTATCCTCGCTGGAGCTTGAATTTT
>CAZYYK010000101.1:0-5963 GCA_964651135.1 uncultured Gammaproteobacteria bacterium
CTTCGGGCAGCCAGGATAATTTTTGTTTTGAATTTCCGTAACCCACCCCGAAAAACCCGCCGCCGACAAAGGCAACCAGCGATTGTATTATGTTGTAACCTGCATTGGAAGGGTCTTTGGTAGGGTCAAGCCAAACAAGAAGACGTTGTTTTTGATACCCGTGCATCATAAAAAAGAATACGGCAGGCAGGCCAAGGGCAGCACCTGCACCCAAAAACGCTAAAGAGCCGCCCGCGCAGTAATACATAGCTGCCGAGCAAAGGCAAAGCAAAATTGTCATGGATAAATTCGGCTGTGTTATAACAAGAGCCAAAGTTAATAAGAATACAAAGTAATAAATAAATTTTGAACTGTCAAAAAGCTTGGTATTTTTTGCAAAAACGTCTGCCATACACAAAATAATTGCAAGTTTTGAAAATTCCGAGGGCTGAAACTGTACGCCCAAATAAAGCCACCTTTTTGCGCCGTTAACACTGACACCTAAAGGCGTAAAAGCCGTCAACAAGAGCAGAATTATTACAAAAAAAGTAAAAGGCAGGGCAAGCGGGCGCAGTTTTCTGTAATCGAATTTAGTAAAAAACCAACAGGCAAAAATGCCGGCGGTAAGCCACATTATCTGTCTTATAAGATAATATGCAGGGTGCTGGTTTTCCGCAATTGCTTTTGCCGATGTTGCCGAAAAAATAGACATAATTCCTATAACAATAAGGAAAATTGTTGCAATAACAAGAGTCCTGTCCGGAGGCGCTATTATAACACTCTGCGTTTTTTCGTCATTTTTTTGCAAAGACATAATTTTTAAACACTTCTCCCCTATGCTCGAAACTGTTAAACATATCGAAACTCGCACAGGCGGGCGACAGCAGAACCACTTGAGGTTTTATATTTATTGCTAAATCAATTGCCTGCTCTAAAGTTTCTGCTTCAATTATATCTTTAAACCCTGCTTCTTGCAAGGCTTTTTTAAAGCGTTCTTTAGCTTCGCCCAAAAGCACAACAGTTTTAATATATTTCTTAATTTCAGCGCAAAATTCGTCCAAAGGCGTGTTTTTATCCCGCCCGCCCGCAATAAGGCACACATTTTTTCCCTCAAATGCCCCAAGCGCCACAATTGAAGCCTCGGGATTCGTTGCCTTTGAATCGTTATAAAAATCAATGCCTTTATAATTCCTCACAAATTCACACCTGTGTTCGGGCGCTTTGAACGCTTTAATTTTTTCAATTATTTTGCTGTTTTCAACCCCCAATATTTTCGCCGCAGCAATTGCGCACATAATATTTTGGATGTTGTGCGTGCCGCAAAGCTTGCTATCTTTTGTTGAAACAATATTTTCGCCCATAAATGTTATCATATCGCCGTTTAGGGCAATATCCGCCTGTGTTGACGTTGAAAAATAATAAACTTTTGCTTTTATGTTTTTGCCAAGTTCCCGCACCCTTAAATCATCGTAATTCAAGATGGCATAAGAATTTTCACCCATATTTTTAAACATTTTTGCCTTTGCGGCAAAATATTTTTCAACATCTCCGTGAAATGATAGATGATCGGGCGTTAAATTGGTAAATATACCTATTTTTGGCGCAAATGCGGGGCTGTAATTAAGCTGATAAGAACTCACTTCGCATATCAAATAATCAAACTCCTGCCCCAAAAATTCTAAAGGCGATACGCCAATATTTCCGCATTCTTCTACCTTGAAATTTGAAGCCAGCAAGGCTTTTGTAAGCATGGTTGTTGTTGTTTTGCCGTTTGTGCCCGTTATTGCTATTATTTTTTCGCCTTCAGCCCTAAATGCAAGTTCAATATCGCTTATAAATTCAATATTTTTAGCCTGCAATTTTTGAATTATTTCGGAATTTTGAGGAATGCTGGGGCTTAAAACGGCAAAAGCCGCATTGTTAATAAATTCTTCACTATGTTTGCCAAATTCTATTTTAACACCCAAATCTTCAAGCTCTTTTGTGTCCTGTCCTTTTTTTGGGTTTATTTCGCTTAAATAAACATTTGCGCCATTTTTTGCCAAATATTCAGCAGCCGCAATTCCGGTTGTGGAAAAACCTAAAACAAGAATTTTTTTGTTTTTAAAGTTTGCCATTAAATTACACCTGCTTTATAAAACACGTAAACCAACACCGTTATAAGGGAAGAAATTGCCGTTATTAGGGCAAATGTGAAAACTATCTTTTTTTCGCTCCAATTGCATAATTCAAAGTGGTGGTGTATGGGGCTCATTTTAAAAATCCTTTTCCCGAAAAGCTTAAAACTTGTTATTTGAAGCATAACCGAAAACGTTTCTATTACAAAAATTATTCCAATAGGGATAAGCCAAAGTTCGAATTTTCCCATAATGGCAATCGTGGCTAAAAGCCCGCCGAGCGCAAGGCTTCCGGTATCTCCCATAAAAATTTCGGCAGGTTTTTTGTTGTAATGATAAAAACCTGCGCATGCTCCCGCGGTTGCAATTGAAATTATTGCAAGGTCAATATAATTATTCATAAGACAGATGAAAGAACATGCCAGGAAGGCAAAAAAGCTGCAAGATACGGCAAGCCCATCCAGCCCGTCTGTTAAATTCAGCGCATTTGAAGAACCCACTATCATAAAAACCGCAAAAACCAGGTAAAACCAGCCTAATTCAATGCTGAAGTTTAGAAACGTTATTTCTGTTTGGGATGAAAATATCAAATAAAATGCCGGCAGCATGGAAACCGCAATTTGCAAAAGCAGCTTGCCTTTGGCGCTTAGGCCTTCATTTTTGTGGCCTTTAATTTTTTTAAAATCATCTTGAAAGCCGGTGAATGCGTAAAATATAAAAGTCATAAGCACAATTAAAGCGCGCGTTGTTGTTTCTTCTGCCATAAAAAGCGCGATTAGGGATGCCGTAAGTATTGATGCAATTATAAAAACACCGCCGGTTGTGGGCGTTTTTTCTTTTCCGGCGTGCATTTTTGAAACTTCTTCCCTAAGATATTGGCTGTACATTTTCTTTTTCATAAGCGCTATGTAAGGCACACCCAAAAGAAGGCACAAAACCAGGGCGATCAAGAAACAAACACTTACCATTATCATAATTTTTTCAATCCTTCGATTATCTCTTCAAATTTCATAGATCTTGAAGCTTTGAAAAGCACAATACTATTTTTTTCTATATTTTGCGCCAAATATTTTGCACAATCAAGGTTATTGTTAAAATGTGTTGCACAAATGGTAGTGTTTTGTGAAATGTATTTTGCTAAATTCCCCACAGTGACAAGTTTTACGTTGTTATAATCGCCCAAAAATTCGCCTATTATTTTATGGTACTTTATTTCATCCTTGCCAAGTTCAAGCATATCGCCCAAAACAAGCGTTTTTTTATCTTTTTTATACACGGATAGGAAGGTTTTTAAAACCGCACACATTGATTCCGGGTTTGAATTATAGCTGTCATTTATGATTGTATAATCTTTAAAATTGGTTATTTCCCACCTTTTTTCAATGGGTTTAAATTCAAAAAGCCCCTTTTTGACATTTTCATATTTTATTGAGAATTTTTTGGCAGTTTCAATTACAATTAAAGCGTTTTCAATATTGTGCTCGCCTTCAATTGCAAGTTCGTATGTTTTGCCCTCATAATTAAATTTCGAAAGATTTTTTGATATTTCAAAATTTTCTACATTTTTTATTGAAACAAATATTTTTTCTCCCGCAAATTTTAAATGTTTTTTAATAAGTGCGCTGTCATGTGCAATAACAATGTCATCTTTTTTCAGGTATGATGCCACTTCACATTTTGCAATGGCAATGTTATCAAGGCTGCCAAGCCTTTCAACGTGCGCGGAACCCACATTGGCAATAATGCCGATATTTTGTTCGCAATATTTTGAAAGCATTTGGATTTCGCCCAAATTGCGCATTCCCATTTCGACTACCGCAATTTGCGTGTCTTCGGGCATAGTGAACATTGTTTCGCAAAGCCCAATTTCATTGTTGTGGTTGAGTTTTGATTTATGCACCCTGTATTGTGTTTCCAAAACCCCAGCAAGCATTTCCTTTACGGTTGTTTTGCCGCAGCTTCCCGTGACTGCAACAACTTTGGGGTTTATTTTGCGCCTTATGTAATTTGCAAGCTCCAAATAAGCTTTAAGCGTGTTTTTTGCATACAGAACAAAATCCGCCTTTTTGTTAATTTGATTTTTATCCTGCGTAAAATACCCGCGTGCGCCAAGCGTGATAGCTTTATCTATGAAATTGTGCCCGTCAAAATTCTCACCCCGCAGAGGCAGATATATGCTGCCCTTTTTTAATTTCCTTGTATCGGTTGAAATTTCAAAAACCCCGTCTGTATTTTTTTGAAAAACCAAAGCGGCATCGCAATTATTTATAATTTCTTCAATACTGAATTCCAATATCTCCTCCACATATATTGTTATTTTAAAACAAAATAGTTTTGTTGTAAAATAGTTTTATGAAAAAAATTGCACTTGTGCCGATTGACGATAGACCCATATGCTACACGCTTATCGAACAAATTGCCGCAATGGATAAAGATTTAGAACTTTTTATGCCCGACAGGAATTTATTGGGCAATCTTCAAAACCATGCCGATTATAATGCGATTTTTGAATGGCTTAAGAACCTGGATGATATTGATGATATCGTCATTTCGCTTGATACAATAGCATACGGGGGGCTTGTATCTTCAAGGCGCAGCGATGAGGAATATGGAGCAATTATAAAAAAAGTTGACGCTTTTTTGAATCTGGCAAAATCAAAGGGGGCAAAAATATATGCGTTTTCAAGCATAATGCGCATTTCAAACAACAATGAAAATATTGAAGAAAAAGAGTATTGGAATTTGTGGGGCGAAAAAATATTTTGCTATTCATACAATGCCCACAAAGGCGTTAAAAATAATTTGGAAGGGGAAATCCCGAAGAAGATATTAAACGATTATTTAAAGACACGTGAGCGCAATTTCAAGGTGAATTTGCATTACCTTGAACTTAAAAAAAACGGCATGTTTGATTTTTTAATATTTTCAAAAGACGATACGGCAGAATTTGGGCTCAACGTAAAGGAAGCACAGGAAATTGAAAAACTGGGCGGTTTAACAAAAACCGGGGCGGATGAAATTCCCCTGGGGCTTTTTGCGCGTGCTTATTTAGGCGCAAGAACGCTTAAAATCAAGCCTTTTTATGTGTATGAGAATTTTAAAACCCCTTCGAAATATGAAGATATTCCGATTAACGAATGTGTTGAAGGGCAAATTGAACTTGCTGGGTGTGAACTTTGCGCCAAAGATGAAAACCTTATTTTGTTTATAAATAATTTTAAGGTTCATCAGGGAGATCATGTTTTGGGAAATTCGGTAAATGAATTTAAAAACACGTTAAAATTGCCCCAAAAACCTTATTTTATAGCGGATGTTAACAATGCAAACGGGGCGGACAACGGTTTTGTTGAAAAATTGTTTGAAGGCGGGCTTGATAAAAATTTCTTCGGTTATTGCGCTTATAACACTTCCGCAAATACAATAGGTTGCACCATTTGCACTGCTGTTGTTAAATATTTTGCCAAAAATTTTGATGAGGAAGCATTTTTAAAATTGCAGTTTATAAGGCTTCTGGATGATTGGGCATATCAGGCAAATGTACGCCAAAACAAGCAAAACATTGAACCTTATGCGCGTTGCGTCAACAATTTTTTGAAAACCGATTTTTCTTTTTCCTACACGCTTCCCTGGAAAAGAAGTTTTGAGGTTGAAATTATACTTTAAAATACCTTCGCTCTTTTATAAATTGAAAAAATCGCTTGACGGTTACCTTCCATAAAGCGGAATTCATTTTATCTTCAATGGGTTCAAGATATTTAAGGTAAAAAACGTCAAACCCGTAATTTCCAAGGTATTTGCACAAATCATTTTCAAAAGATGCCAGCTTATATTTTCTGTATCTGAACCACCAGGGCATTTTCTTTTTGG
>CAZYYK010000102.1:0-5871 GCA_964651135.1 uncultured Gammaproteobacteria bacterium
CCTGAAAACTCAAGTGTAGTATTCATATATCGATATAGTTGTTGTATTGACCATTTCATAGGAATCACCATAACAGGATATATTATATCACTTTTATATTCATTTGTAAAGATTTTTTTTATTATTGCATAGGAAGTGTGATAGGGTTATGATGTTTATGAATTTTTTTGAGTTTATCTCGGATGTTTTTGCGAAATTAAACAATCTTGAAAGGAACATCCAAAGTAATTTTAAATTTACAACAAATGAAATAGCGGAAATTATGCGCTGCGCCAAGCGTGAAAATTTGCGCTTTTTGGAATCTTTGGTGAAAATTAAAAAACTGACGGCTTTTGAAATCAGCTTTTTATTGAGTTCTGTTTGTTTGGATGAGGAAAAAATTGAAATCATAGAAAATGCCACAAAAATATATAACGACGAGGAATTTTCAGCCCAGGGGCAGACTTTTGCGGACTTTATATTCAGGGTTGCCGCAAATATCGAATATTTAAATAATTCCAACCTGCAATTGTTTAAAGAACTTGTGCAGTGCCAAAATGAGGTTTATGATTTTGCGCAAATTCTTAAAAATCCGATGAGATATCGTAAACAGTGTGTTAAGGAAATAGCTTTTGCGTTTGAAAAGGTGATGTATTAGCAATAAATTTTTTCACCGGTTTTATACCAATAAAAAGTGAAGGAAGATTGAAATGGCAATTGAAGCAACAAATAACAGCAGCGCAACCCCCATTTATACAACAGCCGCAGGGGCAGCAATAGGCGGCGCGGGGAGCTTTTTTGGAACAAAAGCAGTTTTTGATTCAAAGCTTAAAAAAACAATGGAAAGTGCAGACAGCTTTTCAAAATCTAAAAAGGCACCGCAAGTTGTAGCGGCTTTAGCAAGTGAGGCAAAAGATAAATTAAAAGCAGCGCAGGATGAATTTGCTGCACAAGCAAAAGCAGTAGCAACAGAATTTTTTGAAGTAGACAGCAGTTATAAGTCTACACCGCAAGAGATGTTGTCGTTATTTAATGAAGAAAGCGACGAATTTAGGGCACTAACAAACTTATTCGAAACAGACTGGGATGGTTCTTTGCCGCCACCAAAGATGTTTTTAGAAGCAGTAAAAGAAACTGCAAAGCTTGATACAACCAAACTTGTAACTGAGAATGGATATGCAAATTTAGCACAACTTCAAGAGGCTGCTGCCCAAACACCTGCTCAAAAATTATTAACGCAAATTAATGACATAAGGTCTTCTGAATTATCGAAAGCAGGTTTTCCTAATCAAAGGTTGCGTTTTGATGATTTTGTTAGTTATTTGCACGTAGATGCACCTTACAGGTTGAGGACATTGGGTATTTCAGGCTATGATGACATTGGAGCGCTAAGGCAAGCTGCCGAAAATGGGGATGAAGAAGCCACAAAATTTTTAAATTCGTTAGTCGAATATTATAAAAGAGGAACAACCTATTTGCAAGACTTTGATGAAAAAACATTCGAAAAACTTGTTTTTGGCGAGTACGAAGCTTTAAAAAAACAAATAGCTGATACGACAAATGAACTTTTGAGGTCTAGCAACTATGATAGCTTAGGGGCTTTAAAAAATGCGGCTGAAGCAACCCGCCCCCAACAATTGTTGGAAACGGTTAATTTCGTAGATAAGACAAGGAAAGTGCTTCCAGTGTTGGAAAAAGCAAAAAGTGCCGCGGAAGCAATTGCAGGCACTGCGGATAAACCCGGGCTTAAGGCAACAAGCGAAGCTTTAGAGGAAGCTTCTAAAAAAACTGATGCCGCAGGCATTAAATCTTCCATGGAAGGCGTTTGGGGCAATATTAAAGATTCTGTCGAAAGTGCTTATAAAACTTTAAACAAAAAAACCGTTAGAAACGCAGGCATTTTGGGCGCATTAGGCTTGGGTATTGCAGGTTATATTGCCGCTAAATCAATAAAATCAGACAAATAATATTTTTGCACAATAAAGGCCACAAAAGCGCAGCGTAAAACCTGCGGTTTTGCTGTTTATAAATTTTTCTTAACAAAGCTTGCATTTTTTAAAGAAGTTTAGTATAATAATTTTGTTATTAAGTTTTAGTAAAACTTAATTTTGCTAATGTGAATGCAGAGCGGTCAAAAGCCGTTCTTTTTTTTACAAGGGTGCAAAAGCAGGTAACAAGGTGCAACATTTTAACAGACACGAAATAATTGAACAGTTAACGCCGGTGGTGGAAAACACCGCAATGCGCTATAACCTTATCCCTATTGAAATTTCTTTGGAAAAAGAAAATGCAAACTGGTTTTTAAGAATTTTCATTTATTCTGCTGATCATCCCGTTTCTCTTCAAGACTGCGAAAATTTAACCCGCGGGCTTGACAATTTTTTGGATGAACTTATGCCTTTTAAATACTATTTGGAAGTGTCATCTCCGGGATTAGACAGGAAAATTAAATCGGAAAAAGAGTATTTAATTTTTAGGGGTAAACAGGCGGTTTTAAAGCTAAAAGAGCCTGTTGACAGCGAAAAAGAGGTTTTAGCGGGCAAAAAAGTGCAAAAAATTGGCGGGGAAAAGAAAATTGAAGTCAAAATTCTGGATTATAACCCGGGAACAGGGCTTAAGATACTAAAACTGAATACAAACAAGGAATATACAATAAAACTTGAAAATATAACAAGTGCACAATTAGAAGAAAAATAAGGAGCAAATATGATTAAAATAGGAACAGCTTTATTCGAAGCGGCGGAACAATTGGAGAAAGAAAAAGGAATTTCAAAAGATATACTTGTAAGTTCGCTTTGCGACGCTTTGGTTGCGGCTTATAAAAAACACATAAAAGATAAAGACGCTTATAATGTGGAAGCAATTTTGGATGAAGAAAGCGGTGAAATTGGCGTTTTCAGAACAAAACTTGTTGTAAAAGATGTTGAAAACGAGGATGTGGAAATTTCCCTAAAAGATGCCAAAGAAATTGATGAAGACGTTGATCTTGAAGATGAAGTAAAGATTGAAGTAACGCCTGATAATTTCGGCAGAATTGCAGCACAAAGCGCAAAACAGGTTATTGTGCAAAGAATAAGAGAAGCGGAGCGCAAATTAATTTTAGATGAATTTATGAACAAAAAAGGCACTTTAATAACCGGCATAGTGCAAAGGCGCGATGAAAGAGGCAATGTAATTGTCAATATCGGCAAAACTGACGCCATAATGCCCTCAAAAGAACAATTGCCCGGCGAATACTACAAAGGCGGCAACCGCATAAGGGTTTTTGTTTTAAATGTTAAAGAAACCCAAAGGCTTCCGCAGGTTATTGTTTCCCAAGCGCACAGCGAAATTGTAAGAGAGCTTTTTGAGCTTGAAGTACCTGAAATTGAAGACGGCATTGTTGAAATTAAATCAATTGCGCGTGAAGCAGGTTTTAGAACAAAACTTGCGGTTTGGTCGAATGACCCTTCAGTGGACAGCGTTGGCGCATGCATCGGGCCAAGGGGTTCAAGAATTCAAACAATTGTGGGTGAATTGAAAAATGAAAAAATCGATATTGTGAGATATTCGCCTGACCCTGTGGAATATATAGTAAACGCCTTATCGCCCGCAAGAATTTTATCCGTTGATATTTTGGCGGATGATGAATATTCAAAAGAGGTTTTGGTTATTGTGCCCGATGACCAATTGTCTTTGGCAATCGGCAGGGAAGGGCAAAACGTCCGCCTGGCGCACAGATTGACAAATTGGAAAATAGATATTAAAAATGAAACTCAGGCGCGTTCTATGGATTTATACAAACCGGAGATAGTTGAAGGCCCGCAAGAAGAAACACAAGGCCAAGAAGCTGCTCCCGTAAAAGAAGAAGCCAGCCAACCTGTTCAAGAAGTAAAAAAAGAACCCGTTGAAGAGGCAGCGCCCGTTGAAGAAACAAAAGCTCCCGCCAAGGAAGAAGCTAAGGTTCCTGTGAAAGAAGAAGCCAAAGCGCCCGCCCAAAAGGCAAAAAAAGCGCCTGCGCCTGCGTCGAAACCTGCTAAAGAAGTAAAAGAACAGCCAAAAGCCGCTGAAAAAAAAGTTGAAAAAAAGGCTGAAAAAGGGGCTGAAAAAGCACCAAAAACTGAAAGAAAGCCTAAAGCAGCGGCTGAAAAAGCACCAAAAACTGAAAAAACCGTAAAAACCACAAAAACTAAACCGGTAAAAGAAGAAAAACCTAAAAAAGTAACTACAAAAGCTAAAAAATAGTATGCTTAAAGTTTTAATAGTCGGATACGATAAAATGCTTGCAAACCTTATAATTGGTACTTTATCTGCCAATCATAAGGTTGTGGGCGTTTTGCGAAATGACAGAATCAAATATACAAAATCAGCACTTTTTATAAAAGATATTTTCGCGCCTTCGCGCGATTTGTCTTTTGTGCGCAGCTATAAAATACACGATATAAAAGCTGACAGCGTTAATTCCAAAGCTTTTTTAAAGGAAGTCAAAAGGCTTAAGGCGGATGTTATTCTGGTGGGCTCCTGGGGCGAAAAACTTTCACCTGCCGTAATAAACAGTGTTAAATACTGCATTAACGCGCACCCTTCGCTTTTGCCCAAACACAGGGGCGCAAACCCTTATTTTTGGGCTTTGTATAAGGGCGATGTCAGAACAGGCGTCACTTTCCACCTTGTTGATGACGGCTACGATACAGGCGATATCCTTTTTCAGGCAGGTTTTGTGATAGAAACGGATGTAAATGCGCTTAAATTGAAGTCGAAATGCTGCAAACTGGCGCAAGCAATGGTGCAGGATGTTTTAAACGGGCTTGAGAAAGGCGAAATAATTCCGGTAAAGCAAAATGAAGCTGAAGCTGTTTTTGAAAAGCAAATGGATTCTGAAAATTTAATTTTAGATTTAGAGCGCACAAAAGAGGAGCTCAAAAACCACATAAGGGCAATTTCGCCTTATTTTAAGCCGATGTTTAGAATAGGCGCTCAGTGTTTTAAGGCAAAACACCATAAAATTTTGGATGAAAACGAATTTTTATCCCATTTTAAGGCGGGCGAGGTTGTAAAAAGGGAAAAAAACCAGGTTTTAATTAAATGCAAAGACGGCGCTGTTGCTTTTGAAATTTAGGCCGGATTTTGCTGCGCAATCGTTAAACTTTATGTGAAACTTGACTTTTAGATTTTTGAAATATAATTAAAAACATGCGTACCATAATAAAGAAAAAAACCATAAGCAGCATCATAAAAGCAATGGGTCTTGTGTTTGGAGACATCGGAACAAGCCCTATTTACACGCTTACCGTCATTTTTTTAACCCTTCCGGTCACTTACGGGAACGTCTTGGGCGTTCTTTCTTTAATTATTTGGACGCTTTTTTTGGTTGTAACGGCACAGTACGCTTTTTTAGCCATGAGCTTAAGTATAAGGGGCGAAGGCGGAGCTATTGTTTTAAATGAAATTTTTAAAAAACTTGTCAAATCTTCACGCGCCGTTGCTTTTACATCCCTTTTGACATATATAGGAATCTCACTCCTTATAGGTGATAGCGTCATAACGCCCGCCATAAGCCTTTTATCGGCAGTAGAGGGTATGAAATTAATTCCGTTTTTCGGGGATATCGGGCAGGGGTTGATACTTGTAATAACCCTTATTATAACAATTTTTTTATTTTCCATACAAAAGGGCGGAACAGAGAAGATTTCAAAAGTCTTTGGCCCCATTATGCTTGTTTGGTTTTGCGTGCTCGGCGGTTTTGGGCTTTCTTGTTTGGCAACTTCTCCTGATGTACTTGCGGCGTTTGACCCGCGGCATGGTATAAATTTTATTTTAACCCACGGGCTTGCAGGCTTTTTTGTTTTGTCTGAAGTTATATTGTGTGCAACGGGGGCTGAAGCGCTTTACGCTGATATGGGGCATTTGGGC